>NZ_AWXE01000004.1:300000-600000 GCF_000469155.1 Candidatus Micropelagos thuwalensis
GAATAAGCAAACAGTGCCTTCGCCGCCGCTGCTTGCCGTTCATCAGGCGCAATCAAAAGCCAAAAGCTCATCGCAACAAACAAGGTGCTTAAAGCCGTTGAAAACAAAGCATAGAAAAGACCCGCATAACCCAACAAAGCTGGTAAAGCAGCAAATATGGCCATGATGAGCGCATAAGCAAAGATTTGGATACGCGTATTTTTTGACCCGGCAACCGCTGGCATCATGGGAATGTTATTTTCTGTGTAGTCTTTGTTTTTCAAAAGGGCGAGCGCCCAAAAATGCGGCGGTGTCCAGAAAAAAATAATCGCAAACATTAAAACTGGAAGCGTTTCTACAGACCCTGTCACTGCCGCCCAGCCAACCACTGGTGGAAAAGCGCCGGCGGCTCCCCCAATAACAATATTCTGAGCTGTGAAGCGCTTCAGCCATATCGTGTATATCACGGCATAAAAGAAAATCGTGAAGGCCAAAAGTCCCGCTGACAACCAGTTGATGAAAACGCCGAGGCACATAATCGAGCCGGCTGACAGTGTCAGCCCAAAACCCAGTGCTGATTCTTTTGTAATCCGACCGGATGGAATGGGACGCGTCCGGGTGCGTTCCATATTCGCATCAATATCTGCGTCATACCACATATTCAGTGCGCCTGAAGCCCCTGCACCAAGTGCAATCAGTAATAAAGCTGTAAAAGCAATGACAGGATGCACCCCGCCCCCTGCACCACTTGGTGCCATAATCATGCCGATAAGTGTGGTGAACACAACCAACGACATGACACGGGGTTTAAGCAATTCAAAATAATCCGCAGCGCTTGCCATTTCTGTCGTCAAATCAGGGACACCACCCGCCCTCGGGACGGATGTGTCGATGACTGGCAAGTCGGCGCTATTATTTGCCATAGGGGTTTTCTCCAAGCCTATTTGATTTTCGGCAGTTCATTGAACTGGTGGAAAGGTGGTGGTGATGACAGCGTCCACTCAAGAGTCGTTGCGCCTTCGCCCCACGGGTTATTGGCAGTTTTTTGACCTCTTGCGAAGGCATGAATCACACCGACAATGAAAATCAGCACACCAAATGCAGAGATGTAACTGCCGAGTGAGGAAATAAAATTCCAGTCAGCATAGGCATCCGGGTAATCCGCATAGCGCCGAGGCATACCTGCAAGACCGAGGAAATGCTGCGGGAAGAAAATGAGGTTAACCCCAATGAATGTCACCCAGAAATGCAACTTGCCGATAAATTCGGAATAGTTGTAGCCAAACATTTTACCAAACCAGTAATACCATGCTGAGAAAATCGCAAACACAGCGCCCAGAGACAGAACATAATGGAAATGCGCGACCACGAAATATGTATCGTGATAAGAGCGGTCAACACCTGCATTAGCAAGCATAACCCCTGTCACACCACCAACGGTAAACAAGAAGATAAAACCCAGCGCCCATAGCATCGGCGTTTTAAACTCTATTGACCCGCCCCACATTGTGGCAATCCAAGAGAAGATTTTAATCCCCGTCGGCACAGCAATAATCATCGTCGCGGCAACAAAATAGGCTTGTGTGTCCAAGCTCAGACCAACCGTATACATGTGGTGCGCCCATACGACAAAGCCGACGCCACCAATGGCAACCATGGCATAAGCCATGCCGAGATAACCGAAAACCGGTTTCTTGGAAAATGTCGACACAACATGGCTGATAATGCCAAAGCCAGGGAGAATGAGAATGTAAACTTCAGGGTGACCAAAGAACCAGAACAAGTGCTGATACAGAATTGGGTCACCCCCACCGGCAGGATCGAAGAATGTCGTGCCGAAATTTCTATCCGTCAACAGCATGGTAATCGCGCCAGCAAGCACAGGCAGAGACAGCAACAACAGAAAAGCTGTGACAAGAACGGACCACACAAAAAGCGGCATTTTATGTAATGTCATGCCCGGTGCACGCATGTTGAAAATCGTTGTAATGAAGTTAATTGCACCCAGAATTGAAGATGCCCCAGCAACGTGCAGAGAGAGAATGGCAAAATCCATTGCAGGACCTGGTTGTCCTGACGTTGAGAGCGGCGGATAAATTGTCCACCCGCCACCGACACCATCATTACCGGGTGGGCCCTCCACGAAAATCGAAATGCCAAGCAAAGCAAAGGCAAAAGGCAAAAGCCAGAATGAGATATTATTCATGCGCGGGAAGGCCATATCGGGCGCACCGATCATTAACGGCACAAACCAATTCCCGAAACCGCCAATCATGGCCGGCATAACCATGAAAAACACCATAATCAGACCATGTCCGGTCACCAAAACATTATAAAGATGGTAATCACCGCCCAAAATGCCGTCGCCAGGTGCTTGCAGTTCCATCCGCATGACCACAGACATGGCACCACCAATAATCCCTGCAATAATCGCAAAAATCAGATACATCGTACCGATGTCTTTGTGGTTCGTTGAGTAGACGTAACGCTTCCATCCTACTGGATGATCTTCATGATGAGCCGCAGCTTGATCTGTTGCCATGATTTATATCCTCTTACTCGTTATTTCGATAAATGTGTGGCTGAAACTTCTGCCAGATTGGTGTTAGCTTCGTCATAGGAAGCAAATTCGACTTTTGCCTGCTCAACCCAAGCAGTAAATTCTTCTTTTTCGACAACTTTAACCATGATCGGCATAAAAGAATGGCGAATGCCACAAAGCTCAGAGCACTGGCCATAATATGTGCCTGTTTTGTTGGCCCTAAACCATGTTTCGTTAAGGCGGCCTGGATAAGCATCCATTTTGACACCAAAGGCTGGCATTGCCCAGTTATGGATGACATCTGCAGCCGTCACGAGAACACGGACGGTTGTATCGACCGGCACAACAACCGCGTTGTCTGTTGTCAAAAGACGCGGTTGACCCGGCTGTAATTCGTCGTCTTCTAACATCAAAGCGTCAAAAGCAAAATCGCCATGGTCGGGATATTCATAGCCCCAGTACCACTGATACCCTGTGGCTTTGATGGTCATATCGGCCTCAGGTGTTGCCTGATCATACAAAAGACGGAAAGACGGCACAGCGATGACCAGCAGAATCAAAATCGGGATAACTGTCCAGACAACCTCAATCAATGTGTTGTGACTTGTTTTGGAAGGCACGGGGTTGGCTTTAGCATTAAAACGTAACATAACGTAAACCATCAGACCCAGCACGAACACCGTAATGGCAGTCATGAGAATAAGGAGAAAATCGTTAAAACTTGAAATCCGCGCCATCATATCAGTGGCGGCGGGCTGGAAACCAAGTTGCCATGGCTCAGGCTGCGCGGCATGGACTGATGGCGCTCCCATCAGGCTCATCATACCAATGGCAAGCAGCAACGCAGAAGGATTTAATATTTTATTCAGGCGCATGAAATTACCCTTAAATTCGGTTGGTTGATTACACATATATTATAATGGCCAATGGCACAAAATCACTGAATTAAGTGACCGTGCGACCAAATGCCCAAAACAGAAACGCTTAACTTAAAAAGCTATCTGCAACACAATGAAACAAAAAACTGGTACTTAAAGCAAATCATGTCAGACTAATTTTTGACATCAACATCATACGCCACATATTATCTTACAAACAATACGCCTGAACTTGGAAATCCCCTAATCAGAAATGGTGAGATATGAAACCTGAAAATCTATTTTTTGACACGTCTGGCCTCGACAAGGATCACGCGCAACGTCTCACCGAAGAAGCCTTAACTGGTTCGGATGACGGAGAGCTTTTTATGGAGCATACGCTCTCAGAGAGTTTTTCTTTTGATAACAATAGGTTACGTGCTGCAAATTTTGATACGTCCCGCGGCTTTGGATTGCGCGCGGTAAAAGACGAAACCGCAGGATATGCCCATAGCACGGATTTGAGCGAAACAGCCATAAAACGCGCTGCGTCTGCTTTGACACCTGTGATTTCCGGTCATAGCGGCACTGTATCGGACGCGCTCGCAAAAACCGATACAAGTCTTTACACGGACACAAACCCGCTTGAAGGGGAAGGCTTTGCAGACAAAGTCAAAATTTTAGAAGATATCAATGCCTATGCCCGCGCAAAAGATAACCGTGTTAGACAGGTCTCCATTGGTCTTTCTGGCGAGTGGCAGGCTGTCGCAATCATTCGACCTGACGGACAACCTGTTTTTGATGTGCGCCCCCTTGTGAGGCTTGATGTCTCAGTCGTTGCTGGTGAGGGCGACAGACAGGAAAGCGGACATTGCGGACGAGGAGGGCGTGCTGGATACGCTAAGTGGCTGACCCCTGAAAACTGGCAAGGTCAGGTTGATGAGGCCTTGCGTTCGGCCTTGGTTAATCTTGACTCAGTTCCAGCCCCTGCAGGTGAAATGGATGTCGTGCTGGGCCCTGGTTGGCCGGGCATTTTATTACATGAGGCCGTCGGTCATGGTCTTGAGGGGGACTTTAACCGGAAAAAAACGTCTGCTTTTTCCGACAGGATCGGTCAGCGCGTCGCTTCCCCAGGCGTCACCGTGATTGACGATGGTACCCTACCTGACCGAAGAGGCTCATTGTCAGTTGATGATGAGGGGACGCCAACAGAGAAAACTGTTCTTATTGAAGACGGTATTCTGACCGGTTACATGCAAGATCGCATGAATGCGCGCCTTATGGGCATGCAACCAACCGGAAATGGTCGCCGCGAAAGCTTTGCCTGTCAGCCCATGCCGCGCATGACGAACACTTATATGCTTGGTGGTGATAAAGACCCAGATGAAATTCTGGCAGATGTTAAAAAAGGTATTTATGCGGTCAGTTTTGGTGGCGGACAGGTCGACATCACCTCAGGCAAATTTGTTTTCTCCTGCACAGAAGCCTATCAAATTGAAGACGGGAAGTTAGGCGCACCAATTAAAGGCGCGACACTTATCGGCACAGGCCCTGAAAGCATGCAACGCATTAACATGATAGGTAATGATATGAGGCTTGATGACGGTATCGGCACCTGCGGCAAAGAAGGCCAAGGGGTTCCTGTCGGGGTTGGGCAACCCACACTCAGACTGGAAGGTCTAACTGTTGGCGGCACGGGCTAGAATGTCCAGCCTGATTATAAATCAATAAGTTAATGCTTTATAGACAGCGGTAATATCGCCTTGCCATTCTGTTGAAAGTTGTGTTGCTAATGTCTCGGCAGGACTACACCCTTGTTCAATGACAGCTTCCAGAGGCTTTAAATATTGGGTTTCATCCGCACCTTTATAATCCACCGCACCACGTGCAATAAGCCCCTCACGCGACAAGTCGATTGCTCGGCGCGCAACATCCAACAGGCTGCCGTCTCTAAATTCTGCTTTCAATCCTTGTCGTGCAGCATTGATACGCATCGCATGACGTTCTTCCGACGACCAGTCAGAGATCATATCAAGTGCTTTTTTCTGTGTAGCCTCATCATAGAGCAAACCGACCCAGAAAGCAGGTAACGCACAAAAAGTATCTTGTGGGCCGCTATCAGCGCCGCGCATTTCAATAAACCTTTTCAATCTCGCTTCGGGAAACAGCGTCGTCAGATGGTTTTCCCAATCTTCGCCGGTCGGTTTTTCGCCGGGGAGAACTGACAGATTTCCATCCAGAAAATCCTTAAAACTCAGGCCTGTAGCATCAATAAAATGCCCGTCTCGAATGACGAAATACATCGGCACATCTAGCGCATAATCTACATAACGTTCATAACCAAAATTATCAAAAACAAAAGGCAGATTACCTGTCCGTTGTGCATCGGTATCCAGCCAAACAAGCGAGCGTTCTGACACATGCCCCGTGCTCTGCCCATTGATGAAAGGTGAATTAGCAAATAACGCAGTAGCAATGGGTTGCAGTGCCAGCGCAATTTGCATTTTCTGGACCATATCAGCTTCGGAAGAAAAATCGAGATTCACCTGCACGGTTGCCGTCAGATACATCATCTCCAACCCCCTCAATCCCCGAGTCGGCATATAGTCCGTCATAATATCATAACGACCTTTCGGCATTTTGGGCATATCTGCAACCGACCAGTCCGGCGCATATCCGATGCCCATATAGGCTTGCCCCAAGCTATCGGCAAGTTGCAAAACCTCTTTAAGATGTGTGCCAACCTCGGCGCATGTTTGATGGATATTCACCAAGGGCGCACCGGAAAGCTCTAATTGCCCCCCCGGTTCGAGGGTCACAGAGCCACCGCCTTGATCTTTTGGACGTGTAAGCGCAATCAGCGTTTCACCCTCATACTTGCCCTGCCAGCCCTTATCTATAAGCCCTTCAAGCATAGCTTTAATGCCATTTGGCCCTTCATAAGGCAAAGGCGTGAAGTCATCAGGGCTATAACCAAACTTTTCGTGTTCAGTTCCGATACGCCACTGCTCTTTGGGTTTTTCACCGGCGGCAATCCATTCAATAAGGGATGCCTTGTTTTCAAGATATTCTGTCATTCATCTCGTCTCTAAAGCCGATGTAAGCATGTTTTATGAATCGCGCAAGACGGGAAATGTATGACGCGCCCCAATACTGCCTCTATACCCAGTCCCCGATAGTCATCTGACAAAGCGAAAGAGCTGCAACCAGTGCGGTATCGGCGCGTAATATTCGCGGGCCAAGACTGATTGTAAGCGTGTCAGGGCGGGCATACAGTTTTTTTCTTTCAGCAGGCGAAAACCCACCTTCAGGCCCGATAAGAACCGCCACGGGCTTATTCTTTATGGCTTCAAGCGCGTCTCGTGAGTCTTTTGTCAGCACCGGCCCCGCGCTCTCATCGCAAAAGATTAGAGAACGTGCGGGCGTGGCATCATCTAGTTTCTCAAGCGCCTGTTCGAAATTTATGGCTTCACATAATTCAGGGACATTCAATAAATTACATTGCTCAGCGGCCTCGACCATATTTGCCTTAAGACGTTCATAATTTAATCGCGTCTTTTGCGTATATTGCGTCATAACAGGCACTAAGGATGACGCACCCATTTCTGTGGCCTTTTGAACCATATAATTAAGGCGAGCTTTTTTAACAGGGGCAAACAGCACATGGATATCCGAGGTAAAACTTTGCGGACGGGTTTGAGACCGTACCTGAATCTCGGCTACTTTTTTATCAATTTGAGAAATCTCAGCCAACCACTCTCCATCGCGTCCGTTAAAAACTAAAATTGGTTCACCTGACTGACAGCGCATGACATTCCGCAAATAATGATGTTGGCCTTTGATGAGCGAGCAATTCCGTCCTTCACTCAGATCTTCAGATATATAAAGCCTGATTTTGCCTGTCATCTGGTTATCTTGTGACACCATTGGTCTCTCTACCCATTTATGTTGCGAGCAGGTATAGTGTGCTCTGCTTAGTTTGGTTGGCATATTTATAGTGCTGTCCGTGCTAACAAAACACCAGTTATTTTTTAATCCACTTTATGAAACTCAAAGACCAAAAATATGCGTGACCAACCGCCTGCAGATGCCTCTATTGATAACTGGGTGAACCAATTTCTCCCGACTGCATGTATTCCATATGCCAGACTTGCCCGGCTGGACCGCCCCATTGGGAGCTGGTTACTTTTCTGGCCATGCCTATGGGGTGTCTGGCTGGCTCAACTTGAAACCGGCCTCATTCCTCTGTCGCAAACAATTTATATAAGTATGCTTTTTGCGCTCGGCGCTATCGTGATGCGCGGCGCAGGATGCACCTATAATGACATTGTTGATCGCGACTATGACGGCAAGGTAGAGCGAAGTCGTAATCGTCCTCTCCCAGCTGGTCAAATCTCGGTCAAACAGGCATGGGTATTTTTAATTGTTCAATGTCTTATCGGGCTAAGTGTTCTGTTACAGTTTAATCTGGAAACCATCGCCCTTGGCGTTTTATCGCTTATCCCCATTGCTATTTACCCATTCATGAAACGCTTTACCTGGTGGCCACAACTGTTTCTGGGCATAGCGTTTAACTGGGGTGTATTGATGGGCTATGCGGCATTGACGGGAAACATTTCAAGTGCTGCGGGGATGGTTTATGTTGCCGCCATATTCTGGACAGTGGGATATGACACTATCTACGCCCATCAAGATCGCGAAGATGACGCACTGATCGGCCTGAAATCCTCTGCCATCCGACTCGGCGATAAGACCCATACCGCACTTTGGATTATTTACAGCTTAAGCGTGCTATGTTTCCTCACAGCAGGGGTGATGGCCTTTGCGGGCTTATGGTTCTACCTTATTATGGGTGGGGTGGCCCTGCATTTGGCGTGGCAGATTATAAACACGGATATAAGCGACAGCGACAAATGTCTTATTGTTTTTAAATCGAACAGAAATCTAGGTTTTATCATCATGATAGCATTCGCATTCTCACTTTAGTCGGAAGTGGATTGAGGTTAAAAGTCTCTTAAAAGCTGACGAATGCCATAAAGGATCTATATGATTAATATATGGATGAGACTCATCCGTCAGGGATGAGATTTTGCCTGTAGAAAAATATGGAGATAAATAATAATGTCCGATCCCGTTTCTAATCCAATGGATTTTGCCCAACAGGCGGTTGAAAAAATGCTGGCTTATGGCGCAGATCAGGCTGATGCGCTGGTCAGCGAAAGCCTCTCTATAGGCGCTTCTTCACGGCTTGGAAATATGGAAGATATTGAACACGCAGAATCTGCCGATGTTGGTCTTCGTGCCTTAATCGGAACACAACAAGCATTTGTATCTTCTTCCGGCATGAATACCGACCAGCTGGACAGCCTCGCAGAGCGAGCCGTAGCCATGGCACGTATGGCTCCATCTGACCCGTTTTGTGGTCTGGCAGATACGAGCCGGCTGGCTAAGGTAATCCCGCAACTTGATCTGGTGGACGCCAGCGAACCTGAAATGGCAAAACTTACCCAGATGGCAATCGAAACAGAGGAAACGGCACGCGCCATGGAAGGTATTACCAATTCCGAGGGGGCAGGCGCCGGCTGGGCAAGAAGCACAACCGGCCTGGTCACCTCTGATGGTTTTGCAGAAAATTATAGCGCGACCTCATGGTCGCTTAGCTGTGCCGTTCTTGCAGGCAGTGGCGAGAATATGGAAAGAGATTACGCCGGACATACAGTTCGGCACAGAGAGGATTTGGAAACACCCCAACAGATTGGTTCAGAAGCCGCCAGTCGCGCCCTTGCCCGCCTCAATCCGCGCAAACTTAAAAGCCGTAAAGCTCCCGTTATTTATGATAAGCGTGTTTCAGCCAGTCTGCTCGGGCATTTTGCTGCCGCTATTTCAGGCACAGCTATTGCGCGGGGTACAAGTTTTTTGAAAGATTGCATAAACGATAATGTGTTTTCCAAAAGCATTACAGTTGCTGATGACCCCAAACGAATAAGGGGCCTTCGTTCCATGGCCTTTGATGCTGAGGGGCTTGAATGTGAGAAGCTCACCCCCGTATCGGAAGGTCAACTAAACTGCTGGCTGCTTGATAGCGCGACTGGAAAACAACTTGATATGCCAAGTAATGGGCGCGCAGCCAGGGGGATTGGTAGCCCGCCCTCACCTTCCGCATCTAATCTTTATATAGAAGCCGGAAGCGTTTCTTTAAAAGAGCTCATGCAGCAAATTGGTGAGGGGCTTTATGTAACCGAACTGATTGGCATGGGCGTCAATGGCGTTACTGGCGATTATAGCCGGGGCGCGGCAGGTTACTGGATTGAAAATGGCGAACTGGCTTATCCCGTCAGTGAAATCACCATCGCCGGTAATTTGAAAGATATGTTCAAGCACATCACACCTGCCGATGATTTAAGTTTCAGATATAGCATTAACGCGCCCACTTTACTTGTGGAAGAGATGACACTTGCAGGCCTCTAATCCCGTTACGTCTTCTCTGAAAGAAGACTTTGACTTGTTATGTTCTGCTGTCCGGCAGGCTGGTGATTTGTGCATGCGCTATTTCGGACAATCGCCTCAGCACTGGGAAAAAGAAAAAAACCAGCCTGTGAGTGAAGCGGACATTGCTGTAAATGACCTGTTGCATCAACAACTGCAAACCCCCAGACCGGATTATGGCTGGTTATCCGAAGAAACCCCCGATGCGCGGCACAGACTTTCATGTGCGCGTGTTTGGGTTGTCGATCCGATTGATGGCACAAAAGCCTTTATTCAAGGTAAACCGGAATTCACTATTTCGGTGGCTCTGGTCGAAAATCGCCGGCCCATTGGCGCGGTTGTCCATAATCCCGCAAAACAAGAGTTTTACTCTGCCATGTTGGGCATGGGCGCAAAATGCAATGATAAACCAGTCCGAATTACCGCACGTCAGACTCTCGAAAACAGCCGTATTTGCGGTTATGAAAAAATGTTTGCCTATGAAGGCTGGGCGCATTTATGGCCACAATTAACTGTTGAGAACAGAAATTCCGTTGCTTATCGTCTTGCGCTGGTGGCAGGGGGACAGTTTGATGCGACCCTCATCATGAATGCCAAAAATGATTGGGATATTGCCGCCGGTGATCTTCTTGTCCATGAGGCAGGCGGTGTGGTTTGCGGATTAGACTTTAAAAAACTGACCTATAATAATAAAGCCACCCGTCATAGCGGGTTGATGGCAGGGTCTGACATATTAATGTCAGAATTTGCAACACGCATTGAGCATATTAAGCACAAACTATGATACGCTGTGTGTATGATTAAGCATAAGAATCACCTAGTGAATTTAAATGTCTGAAGACACAAATCAAACACCGTATCGGTCAAAAACGCTCGCAGTCAGCAAGCGAACGTTTTCCGTTTACATCAAGCCGTTTCTAGGGCTGATACTGTTGGGCATTTTTGCAAATTTGATCATCGCAGGCGCATCAGGTGCGCTTCCCTGGTTTATTCAGCAGGCTGTAGACTCGGTCTTTGTTAATGGTGACAGAACCATGCTCTTGATAATCCCGCTAGGCGTGGTCTTCATGTCAATTATAAGAGGCGGCGCAACATATATTTCGAATATCATCCTAATTTTTGTCGGGCAAAAAATCACTGCACGGCTTCAACATGAAATATATGAAAACATTATCAAGGCTGATTTGGAAACACTTGGCGACTCGCATACCGGGAATTATATCGCCATATTTTTGAATGATGCAAAAATCATGGCGAATACTCTAAACCAGACCTTGATTAATTTGTTCAGGCACTTTTTTACTTTGATTGTCCTCACCGGTATGATGTTTAACCTAAATTGGAAGCTTGCAAGTATTTATGTCATCATTGTTATGCCGGCGGGTATTTTGTCTATGCGGCGGCTCGGCAAGGTTACCCGTAAAGCTTCTCATCAAGGCCTGACAGAAACCGGTCTTCTCTCAAGACTCATTTCAGAAACCATCAAAGGGATTAGGGTTGTTAAGGCTTATTCGGGTGAAAATCTGGAAAGCAAAAATGCCGACAGAGTGATTAACCGCGTACTGGAATTCACCATGCGTTCGGTGCGTGCCAAATCCGCATCCAGCCCTATTGTTGAGGCCTTAGCGGGTATTGCTGTTGCTGGCATCATCTTCTGGGGGGGGAGCCAGAGCTTTGAGGGAAATTTGACTGCAGGTGAATTTATGGGCTTCATCTCGGCACTTCTCCTTGCTTACCAACCGCTTAGATCCGTAGCCAATTTACCCGTGGTTTTGCAAGAAGGCGTAGCTGCTGGCCTGAGGGTGTTCGATATTATCGATAAACCTGTAGAAATAAAAAATAAGCCAAATGCCTCTGAACTCAGCGTTTCTAAAGGCAGCATTGAGTTTAAAAATGTCTCCTTTGCTTATGGTAATCGTTCAATGTCTGCGCTTGACGATATTTCCATTAACATCGCCCCCGGAGAGACGATTGCTTTTGTTGGCCCGTCAGGGGCAGGTAAGTCAACTTTGTTAAATCTGGTTTTACGTTTTTATGATCCGGTCTCCGGGTCTGTAGAGATAGACAGTCAGGACATTCAAAATGTCACCATTGAAAGCCTAAGGGCATCAACAGCACTCGTCACACAAGAACCGTTCTTATTTGATGACACAATCGCCGCCAATATTTCTTATGGTAAAAATAATGTCTCACAAAAGGACATAGAAGAGGCCGCCAAAAGTGCTGCAGCACATGATTTTATTTCTGCTTTACCCGAAAGGTACAACACAAGATGCGGTGAAGGCGGTATGCAGTTGTCCGGCGGTCAGCGTCAACGTATCGCAATTGCTCGCGCTATACTGAAGGATGCGCCAATTCTATTGCTGGATGAAGCCACCTCGGCATTGGACAATAAGGCTGAGCAGGAAGTTCAAAAGGCACTCACATATTTGATGCAGGACAGAACGTCTCTCGTCGTAGCCCATCGATTATCAACCATTATGAATGCCAATAAAATATATGTGATTAATCAGGGTAAGGTAGTCCAGTCCGGTACGCATGAAGAGTTATTTAAGGAAAAAGGTCTGTACGCCGAGCTTTATAAGGCACAATTTGAGGATTAGTAAAACGGGAGAGTCCAAATCGAAAAAATCCCGATTGAGCAAGTTTGTGTAAACTCAAGGTAAAAAATGAAACAAACGATAAAAACGATTTTGCGAAGCACCCCAGTGCTTTATTTACTAGCAACCCTGCTCAAAATATGGGTAGGTTTTATATATTTATCATGCCGTAAGACCATCATCGGTCAACAACATGCCAACACCCTACAAAACATCAACGATACCTTTATCATCACCATTTGGCATCGAAGCCTGCTCCTAGCGCCTAAGACCTTACTTAAATCAAAATCATATGCCAGTCTCAGTTCTAATCATGCAGACGGTAAAATAGGTGTTATTTATGCAAAATTAACCGGTGTCACCCCTATTACGGGTTCTGGAACCGGCACAGCATCCAAAAGACCAGTTAAGGATAAAAAAGGTGCCGCTGCCTTGAGAACAATTTTACGCTATCTGGAAAACAATAAATCCGTCTGGTTAACTGCCGACATTCCACCTGGTCCAATCTTCGAGTGTGGTCGTGGCATTATTGCTATGGCGCAGTTGAGTCAAAAACCAATATTGGCCACAGCCATTCGCACAAAGAATGAGATTATAATCGAAAAAGCCTGGGATAAACTCATTATCCCCAAGCCTTTTGGTAAAATGGTTATCGCTTATGGTGAACCTCTATGGGTGCCGAGGGATGCGGATAAATCGACGCTTGAGGCTTGTAGACTCCAATTGGAAAAAAACCTCAATGAACTTAATGAAAAAGCTGAAAATCTGTTAAAAGGCTAATTATGCCTTTGGTGTTATATATTTATCGAGTCGTGACTTGGCTCATTGGTCCGCTGACTAGCATTTTGTTTCGATTGCGAAAAAGAATGGGGCGGGAAGATGGCTTCCGAAAGTTTGAACGGCGAGGATTTGCGGGTATGGCGCGCCCAAAAGGTTTGCTGGTATGGGTGCATGTTGCCAGTGTCGGTGAAATGGTGGCCGTTCTCCCGTTAATTCGTAAACTACTGGAGAATTTTCCAGCAGTACAAACCTTATTAACAAGCGGGACGGTCACTTCAGCCAAAATTGCAAATGACAATCCCCATGAAAGAATTATTCACCAATATGTCCCAATGGATCATCCCGGGTTTGCCAAGCGATTTGTGAAGCATTGGCGTCCCGATATTGGCCTATTTGTAGAGTCTGAAATTTGGCCAAATTTGATGTATCAGGCTGAGCAAAATAATGTTCCATTATTCCTGATTAATGCACGGATGTCGCAAAATTCATTTAAGAACTGGAAGCGGTTTCCCAATAGTGTCCGCCATTTGCTCAATCAATTCGACCTTATCCTCGCGCAGGACAACTATTCTTGTGTACGTTATGAAATGCTGGGGGCACGACGCATCATATCGGCAGGCAATCTTAAATATGACACCCCCCCTCTACCTCATAACGCCGCTGAGCTTCAAAAACTCAGACAAGCTATAGGTAGCCGCCCTATCTGGCTTGCTGCCAGCACCCATGAAGGCGAAGAACTCATGATCGCTGAAACGCATAAAAACCTCAAACTTAAGCATCCGGGATTGCTGAGTATTATCGCGCCACGCCACCCACAAAGAGGGGATAGTCTTGTCAAACAACTCAATGAGATGGATTTAACCATTGTGCAGCGAAGTCAAACTCAAGCCATCAACAAAGAAACCGATATCTATCTGGCGGACACAATTGGCGAAATGGGACTTTTTTACAGGCTGAGTGATATCGCTTTTATTGGTGGGACTATCACCCCCAGAGGCGGGCAAAATCCTCTGGAAGCTGCAAGGCTGGATACAGCTATTTTTTACGGGCCATCGAATCAAAATTTTTCTGAAATGTTTTCACTCATAAGGGAAGTGGATGCCGGGCGGGAAATCATCACACAAGATGATATGACCGATATGGTTGATCTGCTTTTATCTGACCCCGACTTTAGAAAAAAACTCAGAACCAATGCCCTTCAATTGATTGATAAAAATGCCGGCGCAACAGATGAAACACTGTCCGCTATCTCACCGTTTTTAGAGAAACCAACACCAAGATAGGATGAAATATGCGCAATCCTAAATTTTGGCAGCTTCCCTCGGAAAAAAATCACCCGGCTAAAATCACACTCCAACCAGTGGGGTTTCTGTATAGTCAAATCGTTAAACTGAGATTGAAATTTTCCCATTCCGAACATATCGGGAAACCTGTTATTTGCGTCGGTAACTTTACCGTGGGTGGGAGCGGGAAGACGCCCGTCACACTCAAGCTTGCAGAACACCTTGCGTCAATGGGCGAACAGCCATCTATTCTATCAAAAGGCTATGGTGGCAATAACAGACAGGCGCTTAAAGTTGACCCAAAGCTGCATCACACCAAATTGACCGGCGATGAACCCTACATGATGGCGCATCAATATCCGGTTTACATCGCACCCAAAAGACGTGACGCTGCAAAACTTGCTTTAAAAGATAAGCAAGTCAATCCCACCGTATTGATTATGGATGACGGGATGCAAAGCCCAAACCTTCACAAATCACTTACCCTTGCCGTCATAGACCGCCAGGCCGGTTTTGGAAATGGTGCGGTATTCCCTGCGGGTCCGTTACGGGAAAACATAGATGACGCACTCGCCAGAATTGACGCCATCATCATAAACGGCCCATTTCTCGGACGGCATCGGGCAGATGTGGACGCGGTTATTTCTAAAGCAAGTGAGGTCAATATTCCTGTGTTTGAAACAGAACTTGTCGCGACCAATGCGCATGCCGAAAAAGTTGTCGCATTTTGCGGCATTGGACGGCCTACAAAATTTTACAGTCAACTTGAACAGCTAGGATATGATGTTCAATTCAGCCAAGATTTTGATGATCATCATTATTATTCCGAGCAGGACGCCGCAAATTTGCTGGCACTTGCCGAACAATATAACGCGCAACTCATCACGACCCGTAAAGATGCTGTGAGGTTGGAAGGTTTTGATAAATCCAGTAAACGCTTTAAACTTGCCGAAATATGCAAAACATTGGATGTTGTAGCCATGTTTTCTGACGACAAAAAATTAGAGCAGTTTCTAATCCGTAAATTATCTGAAGCCAGAAAATCAAAATTATACGCTGCACCCGGAAATAATTAATTATAGAAGCGATGGGCACCGCCGTTATGCTGAAAACTTCCAGACATGTAATTGAATTTATTTCCGGAATGGCTTTCATCACGCTGTCTCGACGTATGGGATTGGAAAGAAGTAGCCAATTTTTTGGTAATCTGTTTACAAAAATTGGCCCGCGCTTCCCACAGAATAAGATTGCGGTGAGAAATTTGACAGCAGCTTTTCCAGAAGCCGATGAGGCGGAAATTAAATCTTTAAACATTGAGATGTGGCACAACCTTGGCATGTTTTTCGGAGAATTCAGCAATCTTGATAGATTACGTGCCGAAGCTGATACGAGAATAAATATTTCAGGATGGGATCTCACACAAAAGACATTTGATGAAGGTAGGGGGCTGATATTTTTTTCAGGGCATATGGGAAACTGGGAGGTCATGGCCGCAGCAACTCAAATATTCGATAAGGACGTTATGGGGGTTTACCGGAAAGCGAATAATCCATTTTTTGAAAAATGGATAACCAAAATACGCAATAAATCAACTGTCACGAAACTCGTTCAAAAAGGCGCTGATGGCGCGAAAAATATCATAAAAACATTGAAAGCAGGAAATACCGTTTGCGTGTTAAACGACCAGAAAATGAATGACGGGGCTGAACTCAAGTTTTTTAACCGCCGGGCGATGACGGCAACAGCAATCCCTAAAATTGCCAGAAAGTTTAATATACCCATGGTTTTTGTAAGTGTTCAAAGGCGAGCAAACAGTCATTTTGACGTGGTTTTTCATCCCCCTTTTCTCCCCGAAACCACAGAGGACGCCCATCAGGACATTCTTAACACTGCACAAAAAATGAATGACATATTGGAAGAGGCAATTAGACAGCAGCCCGCCCATTGGCTGTGGCTTCACAATCGCTGGAAATAATTAATCTTCCTTGCTCACAAGTAAGGCTGGATCCAGCCGCTTGTCGCGCCAATAAACCCGCCAATCTAAATGCGGCCCTGTTGATCGCCCCGCTGACCCAACACGCCCAATAATTTGCTGAGCGTCTACCTTATCGCCGCTTTTTACATTAATTTGCGATAAATGAAGATAAGCGGAGAGTAACCCCATGCCGTGGTCAATAAATACCAGCCCACCTTCATAATACATATCCGGTTCAGCCAGTGTGACGGTTCCCGAAGTCATAGCCATAACCGGCGAACCGGCTGGCGCAGCAATATCGATCCCATAATGCGGACGCCGAGGTTCACTGTTAAAATATCGCTGACTGCCATAGACACCTGTAATCCGGCCCTTGAGGGGCCAATAAAACTTGCTCCCAAAAAGGGCTGTTGGCGCGCTGTCACGGCGCGCTTGTTTTTTTTGCTGTCCCTCCAGTCGGATGCGTTTCAGCACAGTTTCGGGCGGTGAAACATATTTCTGCGCCACACCTTCGACATACTGAATATTATAATCTCTTTTTTCCAGCGGACGGATGATGGCATAGTCCTGCCCATCTATACTGAATTTTAGCGTTGTCTCTGTTCCCGCATCCCGCCCGTAACCAAAAACAGCAAGCCCTTTATCTGCCGGAACCGGACGACCATCCACATGTACCGAAACCCCTGGTTTTAGTTGTAACGCCACCATACCCCCAGGCTTAAAATGACCAGCAACTTTTTCAACAAGTGTTTCGGGGAAATCCACCTGCTCCAGAGGAGCGAGGGATAAAAGACCGCTAAAAAGGATGCTGCTGAGCAGAGGAGTTGGTATCATGTGTCGGGAAGTTGTCTTTGCTGCTCGGCCTGAAGCGAGGCAGCAGCATCAATATAAGGTTCTTGCAAATCTACATTCCAATAGCGCAACATCTCCATCAAAATCGGCTTGCCGGTTACCGCACAAAAAACATGCGTACCGGGGATTTCGATTATAAAGTCGCCATCAAGATATTTTACTTTCGCTTCTGCGCCTAGATTTACCAAATCACTCATTCGAATAATTTACCTTGTTGTGAGTTTTTTGTCTCGTTTTTAGTCTTCTCATTTTTGGACTTAGACGCATGTTTAGGTCTTTTTTTAACAGACTCTTCTGTAGTTGATGTTGTCTCTACCCGTGCGCTAAGTTTTTCACCTTTAGCTAGATGAATATCCAGCAAACTGCCTAGCTTGACTTTGGAAGCCTGACGCAACGGAACTCCTTGCGCGTCAAGAACAAGAGCAAATCCGCGCTCAAGCACGGACTCATAACTCAGCAAATCTAATTGTTTGCTCACCGCTGCCAGTTTTTGAGCCGCGTCTTTTATCTGTCTATCTCCAGCGAGGGCCGCCCGATGATGGAGACCACTAATGCTTTGGCGTGATTGACG
This sequence comes from Candidatus Micropelagos thuwalensis, assembly GCF_000469155.1. Lineage (NCBI taxonomy): Bacteria > Pseudomonadati > Pseudomonadota > Alphaproteobacteria > Candidatus Micropelagius > Candidatus Micropelagius thuwalensis. Next base: position 317,926 of record NZ_AWXE01000004.1, read on the forward strand.
AATATGCCCTAGCATAGGTTTGAAAGATAGATCACCGGCTATCCGTTCAAACTGGGCTTGTTGACTCGTAAGATTCGCAGTGAGGGCGCGCCCAAGTCGGCTCGAAATAGAGTCAAACAACTGACGTGGAATAGCGAGAATATCTTCAAGGCGAGGCATGCCGCGCGACAGCCCAGTCAAACGGTCTCGACGTATCGTCAGAACAGCATGACTGCTCCGCATCATCCGACGGGTCAAATCCATGAGACCTGCGGTCAAATCTGCCCTTACCGGCACGGCCATTTCAGCTGCAGCAGTTGGCGTCGGCGCTCGGATATCAGCAGCAAAATCAATGAGTGTCGTATCCGTTTCATGACCAATGGCGGAAATGATCGGAATATCCGACTGTGCGACCGTCCGCACCACGATTTCTTCGTTAAACTCCCATAGGTCTTCAAAACTCCCACCCCCGCGCGCAACAATAAGTATATCGGGGCGCGGTGTTGTCCCACCGGGTTTAATCGCATTAAAACCGGCTATAGCGCGGGAAACCTCCTCGGCACAATTCTCTCCCTGGACCCTTACAGGCCAGACCAGCACATGACGTGGGAATCTGTCTTCCAGACGATGAATAATATCTCTGATAACCGCCCCGGACGGACTAGTGACAACACCTATTGTCTGAGGCAAAAAGGGGAGCGTTTTTTTACGGGACGGTTCAAACAAGCCTTCTGTTGTAAGTTTCTTTTTGCGCTCTTCCAACAAGGCCATTAATGCGCCAACCCCTGCAGGTTCCATATATTCAATAATCATCTGGTATTTTGACTGACCAGCAAATGTTGTCAGTTTACCAGTGCAAATCACCTCCAGCCCCTGTTCGGGTTGCAAGGGTAGTTTTTGGGCTGTCCCTTTCCAGATGACTCCGGATAAAACGGCTTTTTCGTCTTTTAAATCCAAATAGAGATGCCCAGAGGCAGGACGGGAGACACGTCCTAGCTCAGCGCGAACACGAATATGTGCAAACCCGTCTTCAATTTGACGTTTCACCAGTCCAGAAATGTCACTGACGGAAAATTCCTGCACATTTGCATTCCGATTATCTGTGTCCTGAAATTGACTCATTAGATTTATTACTGCTATCCACTGATATGTGCGGCGGCACACCCGAACATTCAGACATGTCCCGCAAAATTTGATAGTGTGATTTTACCTTTAAATCCTAAACGATACTATCCCAAACAGGTTGAACACATGAAAGAAAAAAGCCTCAAAATTCTTGTTCTTGGTAGCGGGGGACGTGAGCATGCACTGTGCTGGAAAATCGCACAAAGCCCCTTGCTTGATAAACTCTATTGCGCACCAGGTAATGGGGGGATTGAGTCCGTGGCAGATTGTGTCACTCTTGATATTGAATCACCCGATGCCGTACTACATTTTGCCAAAGAAAAAGCTATAGACCTCGTTGTCATTGGACCTGAAGGCCCTCTTGTTTCAGGGCTTGCGGATACCCTTATAGCAGAAAATATTGCTACCTTCGGGCCTGTAGCAGCAGCAGCCCAGCTAGAAGGGTCTAAAGGCTTTACAAAAGACATTTGCGCCGCCTATGACATTCCAACTGCCGCCTATGGTCGTTTCAAATCAGCCGCAGATGCCCATGCTTATCTTGATACCCACTCCGCCCCTATCGTTGTCAAAGCGGATGGGCTGGCGGCAGGCAAAGGCGTTATCATTGCTGAGACCGACGCTCAGGCGCGTGCCGCCGTCGATGATATATTTGATGGCGCATTCGGGGAAGCCGGCGCTGAACTTGTGATTGAAGAATTTATGACCGGAGAGGAGGCCAGTTTTTTTGTCCTCACTGACGGCACTCATGCACTCCCACTGGCGACCGCACAAGATCATAAACGTGTTGGCGAAGGGGATACCGGTCTCAATACAGGCGGGATGGGCGCCTATTCGCCAGCAAAAATCGTTACGCCCACTTTACTGGAAGAGACCATGACGCGTATTATCCAGCCAACTTTGACAGCGATGGCAGATAAGGGGACACCCTATCGTGGCGTGCTTTATGCAGGTTTGATGTTGACCGAGGACGGGCCAAAATTGTTGGAATATAATGCACGTTTTGGCGATCCAGAATGTCAGGTGTTGATGTTGCGGCTTAAAAGCGATCTTGTCCCCGCCCTGCTTGCCACGGCACAGGGAGATATTAGCTCCCTTGACCTTGAATGGTACGACGAAGACGCGATGACCGTTGTAATGGCAGCTCAGGGTTATCCGGGTAGCTATCCTAAAGGCTCACAGATTAATAACCTTCACGCAGCCGTTGCGGACACAGACACACAAATCTTTCATGCAGGCACAAAAACCGAGAATGGAAAAACGCTTGCAGTTGGTGGACGTGTGCTTAATGTCACCTCTAAAGGTCAGGATTTGCGTGCCGCAAGAGACAAAGCATATACTGCGCTCGAAAAAATTGACTGGCAGGAAGGGTTTTATCGTCGCGATATTGGCTGGCGCGCCCTTGGTAAAAGTTAAGGTCACGCTCTAACAGAGAGCGATAAATAGAAACCTAAAAGAGGGGGTTAAAAGGTCAAAAATGAGTGATAGACAGGAAAAATTCGGCGGCACCAAAGAAGTCGCTGACGCACTTAAATTTGATGTCAAAAATCTTGAAGACTACATGCACGCACATGTTGACGGCTTTGAAGGCCCTCTTGAAGTGAAGCAATTTAAAGGCGGACAATCCAACCCGACCTATCAGCTCATCACCCCAAACAAAAAATATGTTCTGAGACGCAAACCACCGGGTAAACTTTTACCCTCTGCCCATGCCGTCGATCGCGAATATCGAGTTATTACTGCCTTGGCTTCAGTCGGCTTCCCCGTACCAAAAAGCTATTGCCTCTGCGAGGATGAAGGCGTCATTGGCACAATGTTTTATATTATGGATATGGTCGAAGGCCGTATATTATGGGATGTGACCCTGAGCGATTATGCTAAAAAAGACAGATGGCCGATTTTCGAAGCACAAGTCAAAACGATCGCCCAGCTTCACTCGCTTGACTATGAAGCTATCGGCCTAGGCGATTACGGCAAGCCAGGTAATTATTTCGAACGCCAAATCGGACGCTGGACGAAACAATATATTGCCTCTGAAACTCAGAAAGTCGACAATATGGATAAGCTCATGGCGTGGTTGCCGGGGCAAATTCCGCAGGATGACGCGACCTCAATTGTTCATGGTGATTTTAGGCTTGATAATATGGTCTTGCATCCGACGAAACCAGAGGTTAGCGCTGTGCTGGATTGGGAATTGTCGACGCTGGGGCATCCACTTGGCGATTTCACTTATCATTTGATGCAATGGCACATGCCGTCGATTAAAACCATGGTCACGGCATCGCTGGCTGGTAAAGATTTAGGTGAATTAGGGATTCCAACTGCCGAGCAATATATCCGTATGTATTGCGAAGCGGTCGGGCGGGACGGTATTGAAAATATCGATTTCTATCTGGCTTTTAATATGTTCCGACTGGCGGCGATTTTGCAGGGCATTGTCGGACGCGTTAGAGACGGCACAGCAAGTTCGGCTCATGCAGGTGAAATGGAAAAAAACATTCCACCCCTCGCAGATGTCGGCTGGGCTTTCGCGCAAAAAGCCGGTGCAATTTAATTCTCTAGGAAATATTTGAAAGCAAGGTAATTTCAGTATCGCCATATGCGCGCCTATAGATTTCATCAAAACCTGAGGGGGGTATAAAGCCTGCGCGCTTATCTTCTTCCACCACCAGCAATGCATCCTGTGCCAGCCAGCCGCCCTCTTGCAAACATTGCAATGTTTTTTCCGCAAGCCCCTTACCATAGGGGGGATCGAGAAAGACAAGATTGAATAAAGGCGCCTGCTTTTCATGCTTTCCTAGTCTCACCGCGTCGCATTTCAGAAGATGCGTTTTATCGGTGGCATTCAGTGCATGAATGTTACTTTCAATAACAGCACAGGCCGCATTGATTTTTTCTACAAAATAACAGCTCGCCGCCCCACGCGACAAAGCCTCAAGTCCTAAAGCGCCGGTACCAGCGAAAATGTCAAGCACATGGGCTTCATCAAACTGGATACGGCTTTCAAGGGCAGAAAATAACGCCTCTCTAATACGGTCGGATGTCGGGCGTGTCAGGTTATTTTTAGGCGTTTGAAGGGCGCGCCCTTTCCATGTTCCGGCAATAATACGCATATCAGGTCATTTTTTTTTAAGTTTTAGCGTTTTCTTTTTTGACGTCGCTTTATTATCGGACATCTTCCAAGGAGTCACATTTTTTTCAGGCAGATTTTTCGGAGGACTATCTTGCGATGATTTTGTCTTGAAAGAGACGCTGGAATTAGAAACTGTTTTACCTTTTCCCCGTGCCAGTTTCTTTTCTGGACGGTCTGCCGTTTGTTTGCTCCTGGTTTTTGGCTTGGCTTGCGGCACCCGCCCCTCCGAAATATCAGACCAAGTTGAACCAAGTTGCTGACGCAGAACACGGCGGGGGATTTCCTCTACTGCACCAGTTTCCAAATTGCCGAGTTGGAAAGGCCCGAATGAAAGTCGAATGAGACGATTAACCTCTAAACCAACATAGCTGAGAAGTTTTTTAACTTCACGATTTTTGCCTTCTCTCAGAGAAATTGTCAGCCATACATTCCCCCCCTGCTGGCGTTCAACATCAACATCAACTCCGCGATAATGAACATCTTCAAGTGTGACGCCTTTTTTTAACTCCAGCAATTTTCGCTGATCGGCTCTCCCGAAAGCACGCACGCGGTAACGCCGCAACCATCCGGTTTCAGGCAATTCTAGATGACGCTTAAGTCCTCCATCATTAGTCAATAACAAAAGACCTTCGGTATTAATATCAAGCCGCCCGACAGATAACACACGCGGAAGATTATCAGGCAGTTTTGAGAAAATCGTTACCCTGCCTTGCGGGTCGCGTTCAGTCGTGACAAGGCCACGCGGTTTATAATACCGCCATAGGCGCGGTGGATCGGGCTGGGCAATTTCTTTCCCATCAACAGTGATACGGTCAGAAGGCAGGACATTTAAAGCAGGCGAATTAATGGATTTGCCATTTACCGTTACGCGCCCTGCCTGAATAATTGTCTCAGCCTCACGTCTGGAGGACAGACCCGAGCGCGCCAAAACTTTGGCTATGCGATCCCCTTTAATTGCCTGATTTGTCTTGTCATTCATAATGCACCATGTAGCATTATATTTTCAGAAAGTCCTGAGAATGTTGACCACCAAATGAACGATTCAAAAATATCCCAAACTCCGCCCAACACCGAGGCCCATACCACACCTATGCAACGCGCACTTGTGGAAGCTAAAGCCGCCGCCGCACGGGGAGAAGTGCCTGTAGGGGCAGTTATCACGAATCCAAAGGGGTATGTAATTGCTGCAAATGGTAATAGAATTATAGAATATGCCGACCCTACTGCTCATGCTGAGATTCTTGTCATCCGTGAGGCAACTTCCGTATTACAAAATGAAAGACTTGTAGGTTGCAACCTCTATGTAACACTAGAACCTTGCCCAATGTGCGCCGGGGCAATTTCGCTCGCACGCATCAAACGGCTTTATTATGGGGCTGCAGATGAAAAGGCAGGTGGCGCAGATCATGGTGTAAGGTTGTTTTCCCATCCATCCTGTCATCATCGTCCCGAGGTTTATGGCGGAATAGAAGAGTTTGCATGTGCGACAATTTTGCGAGATTTTTTTGCTGTTAAGCGTCAATCATAACTTGCACAAAACCCTCATTCATCTGAAGATGAGGCCAAACGAGGGAGAAGCTCAATGAATTTTGATTATTCTGATAAAACCAAATCACTAATAGAAGATGTCGCAAACTTTATGGATAAGCACATTTATCCTGCTGAGCCAATTTACAATCAACAGATGAAGGATTTCGGTGATAACCGCTGGCAGGTTGTGCCAGTCCTTGAAGAATTGAAAGCCAAAGCAAAAGAAGCGGGGCTTTGGAATTTGTTTCTTCCCGAAAGTGATCTGGGTGCTGGTCTGACTAATTTGGAATATGCTCCCCTCGCTGAATTAATGGGTCGGGTAGGCTTCGCCTCGGAAGTATTTAATTGTAGCGCACCTGATACGGGTAATATGGAAGTGCTTATCCGGTACGGAACGCCAGAACAACAGGAAAAATGGCTAACGCCTCTTCTTGCCGGTGAAATCCGTTCCGCCTTTTTGATGACTGAACCAGATGTCGCATCGTCAGACGCCACAAATATCAAAACTTCTATCACCCGCGATGGTGATGAGTATGTCATCAATGGGCGTAAATGGTGGTCGTCAGGCCTTGGTGACCCGAGATGTAAAATCACCATTCTGATGGGTAAGACCGATTTTGACGCGCCCCGTCACCAACAGCAATCCATGATACTCGTCCCTGTGGATACACCAGGCGTTGAAGTTTTAAGACCATTGACGGTTTTCGGCTATGATGATGCGCCGCATGGTCACATGGAAGTCAAGTTGGATAATGTGCGTGTCCCGGCTGAAAATATGTTGCTTGGCGAAGGCAGAGGATTTGAAATCGCCCAAGGACGCCTTGGCCCTGGTCGTATTCACCACTGCATGAGGACCATCGGTCTTGCAGAGCGCGCTTTGGAAACAATGTGTGGTCGTCTTGCCTCACGCCAAGTTTTCGGCAAAAAAATCTTTGAACATTCGCTCTGGGAAGAGCGCATTGCTGAAGCCAGAACTGACTTGGAAATGACGCGTCTCTTGTGCCTCAAAGCCGCCCATATGATGGATACGGTCGGCAATAAAGTGGCGCAAGCAGAAATTGCCATGATTAAAGTTGCCGGCCCCAAGGTAGCGCTTAAAATCATTGATAATGCAATCCAGTCCCATGGCGGCGGTGGTGTCAGTCAGGATTTTGATCTCGCGCAAATGTATACACATGCGCGCACCATGCGTCTGGTTGATGGCCCTGATGAAGTTCACAATCGCGCCATTGCCCGTATTGAAATGAAAAAATACATAGACCAATCACAAGCCTAGCTGGGAGGCTTGCGACTTAAAGATTAGCGGCGCCCAAACAGTTTTTCGATATCAGCTAGTTTTAACTCCACATAGGTCGGGCGACCGTGATTACATTGCCCGGCATGTGGGGTATCTTCCATTTCTCGCAACAAGGCGTTCATTTCTTCGCCGTTGAGCCGTCGCCCAGCCCGCACCGAACCGTGACAGGCAAGCGTGCTGCATATTTCTTCAAGCTTCTCCTTAATTGCGAGTGCCGCTCCAAGCTCTGCAATTTCGTCTGCCAAATCCTGCACAAGTTGTTTCACATCCGCATTTCTAAAAAGCGTCGGAATTTCCCGAACCAGAACCGCCCCATCACCAAAACTTTCTAGAACAAACCCAATCTCAGCCAATTCAGCACGTCGCGCCATAAGACGGTCAGTCTCGGCACTATCAAGCTCAACCACTTCGGGGAGGAGCAAGATTTGCCGCTCGACACCTTTGACTGCCATATCCTCTTTCATTCGCTCATAAACCAATCTCTCATGGGCGGCATGCTGGTCAACGATTACCAGCCCGTCAGCAGTTTGGGCGAGAACATAGGTTTCGTGAAGTTGCGCGCGCGCAAGCCCCAAAGGATAGGAGTCTAAATTCTCGGTTGGCGTTTCAATATCGAATGTTTGGGTTTCATCGGTATGCGTTTCACTGGCATGAGGGGGCGCTTCATAACCGCTAAGTTCTGTAAAACCGCCCTGTAATCTATCGACTGCATGCAGTTGAGACTTGTCTAACAAGGGAGGCGCTGAAGGTTTTTCGCCCCCACCCCGCCCATAAGACGGCACAGAAAAAGATCTTAAAGCAGTGTCCGCAACCGTTGTTGAAGCACGATGACCTGCCTCTGCAAGTGCCGCTCTGAGCGCGCCGACAATCATACTGCGTATCAAACCAGGATCACGAAAGCGTACTTCGGTTTTCGCCGGATGCACATTCACATCGACCTCTGACGGGTCAAGCTCGATAAAAAGCGCCACCGCCGGATGGCGGTTGCGTGCCAGAAAATCTTGATAGGCACCACGCACTGCCCCATTAAGTAGGCGGTCTTTTACGGGACGCCCATTAACAAACAAATACTGCATTTGCGCAGTCGCACGATTAAAGGTCGGCAACCCAGCAAAACCAGTGAGCCGCATATGTCCTTTTTCTGTTTCCCGTTCAGCAAAAACAGATACAGCATTACTACCAAATTCCTGTCCCATGACAGCCGCAAGGCGGTTAAGACGAGAGGTGTCTGAACCATCAGGTTCCGCCGTCACAGCAAAACTTCTTCGTCCCTCTGAGGTTAAACTAAAACCCACTATTGGATATGCCATAGCCAGTCGGCGTAGAACATCGCCAACAGCTGTGGTTTCGGCGCGGTCACTTTTCAGAAACTTCAACCGCGCCGGGGTAACGAAAAATAAATCCCTGACTTCTATGCGCGTGCCTTGTGAACCTGATGTCGGCTTTAAATTATCAACCTTTCCCGCAATTACATCAAGTTGCATTGCGGAATTTGTATTGTTTTCTTCGATAGAGACCTGATTTTGAACAGGCCGGGACGTGATCGTCATTTTCGAGACAGCACCGATAGACGGTAATGCCTCTCCGCGAAATCCCAATGAAGACACCCGAAATAAGCGATCACCGCCATCCCCTTCAGGCAATTTAGATGTCGCATGACGTTCAATCGCGAGAGACATGTCTTCCGGCGTCATGCCGTGACCATTGTCATTAACAATAATTAAAGACTTGCCACCAGAACCCAAAGTTATGTCAATACGGGTCGCATCCGCATCTATTGCATTTTCGACGAGTTCTTTGACAACACTAAACGGCCGCTCCACGACCTCACCCGCAGCAATGCGATTAATTGTTCCCTCAGGTAATTTGCGTATTTTTTTATACATTTTTGAAAAACCAGACTGATTCTTTATTGATTTTAACAAAATCATCTCACTTGCGTCGCCCCACAGAGGTGATTAGCATGTTGATAAATTTAAGGGGGGAAAGACATGTCACAAAAAACAGATAATACCAACACGCCGCATATAACCAAAATTATCTCCGGTGTTATTCTCGGGGTTATTTTGTTTGCTGGCCTTTATGTTGTAGGTGTCTACTTTGACCTTTATGGCAAAACCCGTGATGCGGGGGTCATTCAAGCTGGCGGTCTCGCGCCAGAAATTCTTTCCCAACGTGTAGACGCGCAACAAGCTACCATTGGGCAAATGGATGAAAATGACGAAGCGCAAATCTTATTCGGTGATTTGCATGTTCACAGCACTTTCTCAACAGATGCATTTTTATGGTCTATGCCGCTTTATGGCGGCGAAGGTGTTTATCCAATCGCTGACGCCTGCGATTATGCGCGCTATTGCTCTGGTATAGACTTCTGGGCGATTACCGACCACGCTGAAGCCACAACAAAAAAGAGATGGTCACAAACCAAGCAGTCTTTGCGTGATTGTAATGCCCGCGCGGGCGATCCATCAAACCCGGACATGATCAGTTACCTCGGCTTTGAGTGGTCTCAAGTCGGCCCGACACCCGAAACACATTATGGTCATAAAAATGTAATTTTTAAGGGGCTTGAAGATAAAGAATTAGCCATGCGTCCTATTGCTTCAGGTGGTCTGGCAACGGAGGTGCTTCGTAATCAGTCCTCAAATATGATGCCCCGCTCAACCGTATTTCTGGATTTTGAGAATCGTCAGGTCTATTACGACATTAGAAAATATCTCTCAGAGATTGGCGAAGCGCCATCATGCGATCCGTCATTACCTTCAAATGAACTGCCGGATGATTGCTTTGAAATTGCTGAAACGCCCGCCGATTTGGTAGAGCGTCTCGGACAACAAAATTTAAACCCTTTAATTATTCCGCATGGCTCAAGCTGGGGCTTTTACACGCCGTTCCGCACAACTTGGGACAAACAACTCAAAGCCGCCATGTATCCCGAAAAATTTAAGCTCATCGAAATTATGTCTGGTCATGGTAATTCCGAAGAATATAGGGATTATAAAAACGCAATTCCTGGCCCAGACGGTATGCTTGCCTGTCCAGAACCCACAGAAAATTTTACACCACTATGTCATCGTGCCGGAGAAATTTTACTGGAGAGATGCCTCGCTTCGGGTGAGACACAAAATGTCTGTGAAAATCGCGCCGAATATGCCCGTTTTGCTTCAGCCAATATGATTACTGCCGGACATTTAGCTATTGGCGCCAGCGAACCAAGTGATTGGCTGGATGCGGGTCAGTGCATTGACTGTTTCAGACCCTCCTTCAACCATCGCCCCGGCACAAGCATTCAATATGGATTAGCGATTTCCAATTTTGACAACCCAAAGAACCCCACGCGGTTTAATTGGGGTTTTATCTCGGCCAGTGATAATCACCGCGCCCGCCCCGGTACTGGTTATAAACCTGCCCAAAGACTGCGAACCACCGAAATGGCGCGTATCGAGTCGGATTATTTAATTGATATGATGCGCCAGACGAATGAGGAATATGCCGAAGCCGAATTGGTGACACTTGACGATAGACGCGATGATCTAAGCTTCAACATGCTGGAAGTTGAACGTCAGGGGAGTTACTGGACGACAGGCGGTTTGGCGGCAGTTCATACACCAAGCCGCGACCGCAAAACTGTTTTTAATGCTATGGAAAACCGACAAGTCTACGCCACATCCGGTCCGCGAATTTTACTCTGGTTTGATTTAAAAACTGATAAAGAAACAATCAATATGGGGGGCAGCACCAATATGGATGCAAATCCGACTTTTAACGTCAAAGCGGTTGGTGACTTTGACCAACTGCCCGGATGTCCCACCCATGTCGTGGAAAACCTTGGCGCGGAACGTGTGCAGAAATTATGTGGCGGTGAATGTTACAACCCGTCTGATGAAAGACTGCCAATCACCCGCATCGAGATCGTCCGCATTAAGCCACAAATATCACCTGACGAAAAAGTCGGTAACTTGATTGAAGACCCATGGCTTGTGCATCAATGTGATACGTCAAGTGAGGGTTGCCAATTCAGCTTTACCGATGAGGATTTTGTTAAAGACGGACGCGATACAACCTATTATGCGCGCGCTATTCAAAGCCCAACTCAAGTCATTAATGCTGATCCATTACGTTGTGAATATGATGAAACTGGGCAATGTGTGAAAGTTAACCTCTGTTACGGTGATTACCGTCAAGACCCAGAAGATCAGTGCGATGACCCAAGCGAAGAACGCGCATGGTCTTCGCCTATTTATGTGAATATTGAATAATGACAGATATGGAAAATCCCTCTACCGAAAACCTGCCCTATATGCCCTTTTTGCTTGGGCTGGTGGCACTTGCCGGTCTCATCGTGGCGGTCAGCACCGTTTTTGATACACCCAAACCTGACTATGAGGGCACCGCCGTCGCTTTTGTAAATGAAGTGCCCATCCCTGAAACAGGTTATCTCAGAGCCTTATCCATGCTTGAACAGGATAAGCGTGGGCCGATTACAGATGCTGACAGAATACGGATACTGGATTTATTAATTGAGGAAGAATTGCTCATTCAGCGTGCTGATGAAATTAATCTTATCGGGATTGATAGCTCCGTCCGTAAATCGCTAACGAGCGCCATGATACAATTTATCATATCTGAAAATGGTGATACCGAGATAACAGACGATATTCTCAACTCGCATTTCTTGAATAATCTTGATTATTTTACCCCAAGCAAACAAATCTGGGTGAAACGGATTTATGTGAGAGGTGCCCGCGACGATGCAGAACAGCGGCTGCAACAAATTCGTACGGCACTCCAACAGGGTGAAAATTTTGATACCGTCGCCACACAGTTGGGTGATGAGATTTTTCCAGAAATACCAAATAGCCTTTTGCCACCAAGCAAATTACAAGCCTATCTGGGGCCAGCTTTGACGCAAACTGCTATCTCTCTTGATGAAGGCGCAATAACCAACGCCATTCGTGTTGGCAGTGGTTGGCATTTTTTATATCTGGTACAACAGCGTAAAGGCGTTGTGCCGGAATTTGACGACATCCGAGATCAGGTCGAAAACGACTATCTCAGGAAAGTCGAAGAAAAAGCGCTCCGCGATTATCTTGATTGGCTGCGAGAGCGCGCCGATATTGATCAAACTGCTTCTCAACTTCAACCGGCTGATTTTTAGACTGGATAGCTCATGCTCAAAAGTTTCGTAAGGGCATGTGCTCAAAAACTTTTTGCCGGTGCAATCATGGTTGTACTGGCTCCAGCTTTATTAGCTGGTCATGAAATTATTCAAAGTGGCGTCGGCATCGGCGGTGCCAACGCACATGAAAAAAGTCAGTCCTTCTCAAAATGGCGAAGCACCGAAAAAGGGATTGCCGTTATTTTCACAGTAGCCGCACGCCAAGTAACATTATTGCCACCCGTTAATCCTAACTCCCCATCGCTTGAACGAACATTAAGTCAACATTTGGATAACACGATAACACTTTTAAAATCGGAAGACCCCTGTATCGCCTCGGGCTTTTCACCGCGTAAAGCGCAGCCTGGCTTTATCAGCATGGAAAATTATTTCATGTGCCCTGATGAAGACATTGAGGATGACAATAAAGTTACCATCAGCATTGAGAGCTTCATGGATTATGCCGAAACACATATTCATTTTGCGCAATTTAAAAATGAAACCGGACAATATCGCGGTTACTTATTTAATTACGACCGGAGACAGGATGTTTTGAGCCTCGAAGCTAATGGCAATATGATTGCTGAAGATATTGGGCTTATTAAAACTTTTTTCCGTTATATCCATATAGGTATCACCCATATTTTAAGCGGCGTTGACCATCTGGTTTTTCTTCTCGGTCTTTTACTTCTGACCAACCGCTTGCGTGACATCGTTCTGGTCGTGACTGGTTTTACCATCGGTCACAGTCTGACACTGGGGCTGAGCGCAATGAAGATTGTCTCAACTCAGTCTGCCATTGTAGAGGGGCTGATTGGTTTTACTATTTTGGTTGTTGCCGCCGAAGCTGTCATGGCACGGCGCAATCTTATGTGGTTGGCAGGTGGTGTGTTTGCGCTCATGTTGTTTTTCATGGGCCTCTATTCCATCACGCTTGAAGCCCCTATGCCAATTAATGGTTGGGCCGGTTTGATGCTCTTTGCGGTTGCCTATGGGTTTTATTCTCAAAGCCTAAACATTGTGAGACAGACATTGCCAATTGTGGTTGTGATTTTTGGTTTCGTTCATGGATTTGGTTTTGCTGGCGTTTTGGTCGAGGCAGGTCTACCGAATAACCGACTGCTATCGGCGCTTATCGGTTTCAATATTGGCGTCGAAATCGGTCAGCTTTTGATTGTCGCTATTGTTTGGTTCGGCTTCTTCAGATATATGCATACACGCTTTTCAGAAAAGCTGCATGGTGCGATTACCGACTTTGCGGGTATCGCCATGTGTGGCATCGGCATGTTCTGGTTTGCTTCAAGGCTTCTAATTTAAGTTTGATTTTTTATTTTAGCTTTTGAGGTGCAATAATAACGCCGTCAGCATCGGCATAAAGCCATGCACCTGGATAAATATTAATACCATCAATACGAAGCGGCACATTGATAGCGCCCACCCCGCGCTTGAGGCTCTTTTTAGGATGTGTACCCAAAGCCTTAATTCCGACATTGGCTTCAGCCAGTTCAAGCGTATCTCTCACAAAGCCGTTTATCACTATGCCGTACCAGCCGTTTGCCTCTGCAAGTTCGCCCAGATTGCCACCAAGTAACGCGCATCGGGTGGAGCCGTGACCGTCAACGACAATCACCTGCCCATCACCCTTAGTTTCTAGTAACTCTCTCAGCGCGCCATTATCCTCAAATGTATCGAGTGTCACAATTGGTCCACTAAAAGCTGAGCGCTTCCCAAAATCTCTAAACGCCAGCCCAAGATAAGCTAACTCATCGGAATAAGCATCTGACAAATCGGCTGTACAGATTGTCTCTTCGGGCATGGCTATAGAAGTTTCAGTCATATTAGAACTGGTTCATGGTGTTATCTTCACCAGATGCCAGAAGTGCATTATCACCCGAGAAATATTCTTTATGGTCATCCCCGATATTTGAACCCGCAAGGTCTTGGTGCTTCACAGAAGCTTGACCACGGCGGATTTCTTGACGCTGAATATCACGAACATAAGCGAGCATGCCTAAATCTCCGAAATAACCTTCAGACAACATATCCGTTCCCAGCGCCGTTTCGTGATAAGTCGGCAGGGTAATAAGATGGTGGAAAATACCGGCCTCACGCGCCGCATCCGCTTGGAAGGACTGAATGAGCTTATCAGCTTCAGTCGCCAATTCAGAAGAGTCAAATTCGACACTCATCAAACCGCGTGGCACCTCTACCGGATCAGGATAGGCCGAGACATCTTTACCTGCGGCTGACCACTCAGCATAGACCTGTTCGCGGAAGGCAAGCGTCCAGTTAAAGCTTGGAGAATTGTTATAAACCAACTTAGCGTTGGGAATAACCTGACGAATACGGTTCACCATGCCTGCGATCTGATCGAGATTAGGCTTTTCGGTTTCAATCCAAAGCAAATCCGCGCCGTTTTGGAGGCTGGTGACACAGTCAAGCACAACCCTATCCTCACCAGACCCGTCGCGGAAAGCATAAAGGCCGTTAGGCAAACGATATGGCTTCACAAGCTCATCATTTTGTTTGAAGACCATATCACCCTCACCGAGCGATGTTGCGTCTGTTACCGGTTCGGTTTTCAAAAATGCGTTATACTGGCTTGCCAAATCACCCGGCTCCTGAGAGACCGGAATTTTTTGGGTCAGACCGGCCCCAAGAGAATCCGTCCGCGCGACGATAACACCATCATCAACACCCAACTCTATAAAGGCATAGCGAACGGCATTAATTTTGGCGAGGAAATCCTCATGTGGAACCGTTACTTTACCGTCCTGGTGACCACATTGCTTAGCATCGGAAACCTGATTCTCAATCTGGATACAGCACGCACCCGCTTCAATCATTTTCTTAGCCAGCAGATAAGTTGCTTCTTCATTACCGAAACCGGCATCAATGTCAGCAATTATCGGCACGATGTGAGTCTGGAAGTTATCAATTTTATCAAGTACGGCATCAACGTCACCGCCAGCGGCTCTGGTTTCATCCAGCTCAACAAATAAGTGTCTTAGCTCTCTGGCATCTGCTTGCTTCAAGAAGGTATAAATTTCTTCAATCAAACCAGAGACAGCCGTTTTTTCATGCATGGACTGATCAGGAAGAGGACCAAAATCCGACCGTAATGCGGCGACCATCCAACCAGAAAGATAAACATAACTTCTATTAGTCGTATGTTTGTGACGCTTAATCGCCATCAGCATTTGCTGGGCAGTAAAACCGTGCCAACACCCGAGAGACTGTGTGTATTGGGACGTATCGCCATCATAATTCTGCATATCGGCGCGCATGATGGAAGCTGTGTAGCGGGCAATGTCCAGACCGGTCAGAAACCTGTTCTGCAGACGCATGCGTGCTGCATATTCGGGGTTAATACCGCCCCAGGCGACACCGTTTGAAGTTTTGGAGGATGTTAAAGATTGAACCTGCTCAAGATAGTTTGACATGATTTGCCTCTCATTTTGTCTGCGTCTGCCGATCGGGGATGCTTTTCCGGTAGACCTGAATTAAATGGCAACTGAAACGACGAGTGACATCACGCTGGGTTGCCGATGTGTAGAGAATGAAAGCCCCCGATTGGCTTCTCTACATATAAGTTTTGGGTTCTATTTACATCATTTACATGAACACTCAAGTAATATGTTAAGTTATTGATAATAATAAGGTAAATTTATTTACAAAGTTTTTGTTGATTTTTGTAAATTATGTAAATATTGTAAAATTATGAGTCAGCTAGAGGGCACAAATCAGGACAGAAAGCTGTTTGCCGGCATGCGTATTCGCAGGCTACGACGAGAGCTTGGACTCACCCAGGCTGTCATGGCAGATTCACTCGGAATCTCAACGAGTTATCTTAATTTGATTGAGCGCGACCAACGCCCTGTTTCGGCGCAAATTCTTATTAAAATGGTTGATGTTTTCGACATAGATCCCCGTGGTCTTGCAGGTGACGAGGAGGCACGCGCCTACACTCAATTACGTGAGATTTTTGCCGACCCGATGTTTCATGATACGCCAGTCGCAGATCAGGAAATTCGAGATATTTCTGCCGCCAGCCCGAATGCTGTGGATGCGATTGCCCGTCTATTCCAAACCTATCGCGATGCCAGCACCACCTCATCTATGCTTGCCGAACGTTTGGCTGATAATACACATGGTGAAACCACCAGCGCGCTGATGTCTTTTGAAGAAGTCAGAGACTTTATCAATCAACGCTCAAACCACTTTCCTGAGCTTGATGATTATGCTGAAGAACTTTACAAGAAGGCAGGTCTTGTAGATGACGACCCCTTTCTTGCTCTCAGACACTATCTTCAAGAAACGCATGGCGTATCAACACGCATTGGACCGGTTGACTTGATGGGGGATGATTTAAGACGTTATGACCGCCACCGTCAGACTTTGTTTCTCTCGGAATTGCTTAACCAATCCAGCCGAGCATTCCAGATTGCCTATCAGCTGGCCTATTTTGAACACAGCAAAGCTGTTGAGGAAATTATCAACGGTTCCAAATTGGAAAACTTAGAAGCACAACGACTCGCACGTCTGGCTTTGATAAATTATGCCGCCGCAGCGATTTTGATGCCTTATGGGGTTTTTATCCAAACCGCAGAAGATAATGGTTACGACATCACGCTTCTCAGCCGTCGCTTTGGAACGAGCTTTGAACAAGTATGTCATCGCCTAACCACCTTGCAACGCCCAGGTGCGAAAGGTGTGCCGTTTTTTCTCATTCGTATTGATAATGCCGGAAATGTTTCTAAGCGTTTTGCCGCGGGTGGATTTCACTTTTCTCGATTTGGAGGCACGTGCCCGCGTTGGAATATTCATGACAGTTTCAGACAACCCGGCAAGGTCATGACCCAAATCATCTGTATGGAAGATAGCACGCGTTATTTTTCTGTTAGCCGCACAGTAAGCCGCAATCGCTCCGCCTTTGACAAACAAGATAATCAATTTGCTATCGGGTTGGGCTGTGAGATTTCTCATGCCAGTAAGTTAGTTTATTCGCATCAGTATAATCTTGAAGAAACCAAAAGTGACATGCCCATAGGGGTAAATTGCCGACTTTGCGAAAGGCTTGATTGCCACCAGCGCGCCACACCGCCTTTAATGCGAAGTCTGCGGGTTGATGACAATATTCGTGGCTTGTCGCCTTTTGACTTTTAAAGGGGTGATTTTTAAGCTTATGAATTCTGATTGAGATGAATTGCTCGTGACTGAACAATCCTATAGGAAACGAGTTGGAGTTAAAGCCATGGCTAAAAAACAGAAAATATTCAAACCCAAAGCCCGTATCCCACGCGGCTTGCGCGATATGCAGGGGCCGGAGCTGGCTTTCCAGAAACTTATGCTCGCAAAAATTTCCGATGTATATGAAAGCTACGGCTTTGATGCTTTGGACACATCGGCCTTTGAATATGCCGATGCCCTGGGCAAATTTCTTCCTGATGATGACCGCCCCAATGAAGGTGTGTTCTCCTTTGAAGATGATGACGGGCAATGGTTAAGCATGCGCTATGACCTGACCGCTCCACTGGCGCGCTTTGTCGCCGAGCATTATGACCGCCTGCCCAAACCTTTTCGCCGTTATCAATGGGGATCGGTTTTCCGAAATGAAAAGCCTGGGCCTGGGAGGTTCAGACAATTTCTTCAAATAGATGCTGATACAGTTGGAGCTGGGGGCAGTCAGGCCGACGCCGAAATGTGCCTGATGGCCGCCGACTGCATGCAAACACTCGGCATGTCAGGCGATCAGTTTTCGGTAAATATTAATAACCGCAAAATTCTGGATGCTATTCTCGCTCAGCTCGGTCTTGATGCGCAGGCCGATGATTATGATATGCGCCGCCTCACTATTCTGCGCGCTCTGGACAAGCTCGACAGGCTGGGCATTGGCGGTGTCGCTGATTTGCTCGGCGACGGGCGCAAGGATGAAAGTGGGGATTACACAAAAGGGGCAGGACTGGATAAAATATCTATTGCCAAGTTAACGGATTTTGTTCAGGCAGGGCGCGACACCCGTTCGGAAACATTAAAAGCCCTCGCAGAAATTATCGGCGACTCCGAAATTGGTGTTGCCGGTCTGGAGGAACTCACCCTCATGGATGCCTTGATGCAGGATAGTGGGGACAGTATCTGCTTCAACCCGTCCGTCGTGCGCGGTCTTGGCTATTACACCGGTCCAGTTTTCGAGATTGAGTTGAATATTGAAACCGAGGATGAAAACGGTGAAATCGCTCGATTTGGCTCTGTCGGCGGTGGTGGACGCTATGATGATCTTGTTAAACGCTTTAAAGGTATTGAAATCCCTGCAACAGGCATATCGATTGGCGTGAGTCGCCTCGCTGCAGCACTTACCCTGCTAGGCAAAGCCGAAACCAAGGCCACGCAGGATTTGGTGGTCTTGCTGGTCATGGATAAAACCCGTTTGGTAGAGACATCAGAACTGGTTAAAACCCTTAGAAATGAAGGCATACGCGCTGAAATGTATATGGGCGACAGTGGCATGAAAGCACAAATGCGTTACGCCGATAATCGCAATGCCCGTCTTGTGGTCATTGAGGGCGAAGATGAACTCGCCGGAGGTGTTGTGACCCTGAAAGACCTTCAACTGGGGCAACAAAATGCCCAAAACATTAAAGATAATGAGGAATGGCGCGCCTCGGAACATGCACAAACGCAGGTATCCCGCCCCGACCTAGCTAAGAAAATTAAAGAAATCCTCTCCTAACCTCTTTATTCATTTTATATGAATTTATGAAAATATTTCATATAATTTTATATATATTCTCATATTTGAACTTCATATTTTGTGTATTTAGATATAATATTCATTTTTTATTGATTTATTTTTGAATATTTGAAATAACTACCCCATGAGTCGTTTAACCACTGCTACTGATGTAATTGATGCCCTTGGCGGGACACAAGCTGTCGCGCGCCTACTTAATGTCGGCGCTTCTGCCGTATCAAATTATCGTCGACTGGGCTTCCCAGCACGCGCTTATTACAAACTCTCGCTGGCCTGCGCCCAAAAAAGGTTAGATGTCGCAGAGGCCGTATTTGGTGGCCTACAATCGCTTGAAACCGCACAACCATTGCGACCCCCCTCTCGTCAGCTTCGAACAGGCACTCAAGAAGCCGATGGCATGTTGGCACAGTTTATTGAAAGCGGTTACGAACCCGTAACACTCTCCATACTCCAGCCCTCCTCGCCATTTATTGACAGAATGGGCCCTGAGATGCAGCGTCGCCTCTTTACATTTACCGACCCAGCCGGCGAGCCATTATGCCTGCGCCCTGATTTAACTATCCCAACAGCACTAGAGCATTTAAGGCGCGGCATTGGTGGTGCAAACCGCTATTGCTATCAGGGAACAGCGTTCCGCTATCAACCACGCGGCAGTGGCAAGCCTGAAGAGTTTACTCAGCTTGGTATCGAGATTATCGGGGAAACCATGTCGGACACGCATCAAAAGGACGCGAATGAAGCTGAGGTTTTTGAACAAATATTAAAAATCATTATTGCCGCCGGGGTCAGCAGATTTGAGATTGTCTTTAACGACTCATCACATCTTGCGGATAATGTTAATGAATATGATTTCTCTGAAGCTTTTAAAAGCCAGTTAAAACGCCGCCTTTTGCAAAGTGATAGTCTTGATGACATCCAACAAACCCTCACGACACGCGCACAAAATGAAGCGCCCCCACCTAACCCGTTGCGTATGAATTTTGAGGAAACGGATAATATTATCGGGCGTTCAGGTGCTGAAATCATGGCACGGCTGGAACGTAAACAACAAGAAAGCCAGAACAACGCCAACGATTTAAAGGAATTAAACCGGATGCGCGTCGATTTAGAGAAACAATCAGAGGGGAAAGCAGATCTGCCTGATTTTGCCCGCCCTCTTATTCAACAAGCCATAGCAGTGGGCTGCCACGAGGACCAGCTCGTTTACGCGCCTAATCTAGGTCAGAAAATGGCTTATTATACGGGTTTGTTTTTTGAGATTCATGTACCTGCATTGCAGGAAAAGCGTGTTATCGCTTCAGGTGGTCGATATGACGATTTGTTATTTAGCCTGGGCGCATCGCAACCTGTGCCTGCGATTGGTGGCGCAATCGCGCTTGAACGACTTCAGGAGGCAATGTGATGCCAACTGACAGGAAAGATGAGTCACAAGACCCCAAATCCTTTATCCTGGCCGTGCCATCTAAAGGACGCCTAGAAGAAAAATCTGCCGAGATTTTTTCTAAAGCCGGCTTACCCCTTTTACGCGACGGCGCTCGTGGCTACCAAGGGGAAATGGCTGGCAATGGAAGTGTGAAGGTCGAATATGTGTCAGCTGGAGACACCGCCGCACGGCTTGCCGAAGGGTCAGCGCATATGGGCATAACAGGAGAAGATTTACTACGCGAAGAAATCGCAGATTTCGACAGCGCCATTCATCTGGTCAGTCCACTTGGCTTCGGACAAGCAGATGTCGTTGTGGCAATACCGGATGGATGGGTTGATGTCACAACCATGAACGACCTCGCTGATGTCGCCGCCGAATTCAGAGCGAGACACGGGCGACGCCTCCGCGTGGCGACCAAATATACCCATCTCACTACCGATTTCTTTGCGCGGCATGGCGCAGATGATTGCGAACTTGTGCAAAGTTTCGGCGCAACCGAAGGGGCGCCCAGCTCCGGCGCGGCGGAAGCGATTGTCGACATCACCTCAACAGGCGCAACACTCGCAGCAAATAATCTTCGCATCCCTAATGACGGAATTATTTTAAAAAGCGAGGCGCAACTCGCGGCATCTTTAAAAGCCAACTGGTCAGATAAAGCACGCGCGGCGGCAAAATTCATATTGACGCGCCTGGAGGCCTATCAGATTGCCAAAAAGCAAATCAAAGTCTGCCTTAGGTCTACACCCAATATGGGGGCCGCTAATATGAGGCCGCCGGAAATTGAGCAGTTACAGTCAAATTACGGCGCAAAACTGGTTGATATATCCACTGGTGCAACGGATCAGGGGTCTTCTTACACTTTTATTTTGCCTGTTAATCAACAGGCGGCATTTATGGATGATATGATAGGCAATCAGCTTTTTGCGATTGGGGAAGTGTCTAAGCCGGATTTTCTGTATTTCCAGCGCTGTGAAATGCTGGAGCGCTTATTGGGTCGGTTGGTTTAAGCTCCGGAGCATAACCCATAAGCAAAACCGGAATCTTCGGTTTTATTCGAAGATTCCGGCATGATGGTGTTTCAGGGCGCACCATTGAATCGGCAGATAGGTTTGGCCCCTCAATGACTGAAAACCACTAACCTACCCAGTGCCGCATTCGCCGGTAAGCCACAACGGGGTTATTATCAGTAAAATCAATTGATTTCAAAAATTGAAATATAGAAATTAATTGCAGTTTTTTTGCTTTTACCTCTTGAAACTCCCGAGGCAGGCTCTTATCTCTGAAATGTTTCAGCGACCCGGCTTTTAGGGGGCGGGTCAAGACAAGAGAAATATAAGCTTATTCCAAGATTAGGAGGAAGAAAAATGGCATTTCGCCCAATGCATGATCGCGTATTGGTTCGTCGTATGGACGAGGATTCCAAAACTGCGGGCGGGATTATCATTCCCGATTCCGCACAAGAAAAACCATCACAAGGCGTTATCGTCGCTGTCGGAACTGGTCTCAGAACCGAAGACGGTAAAATTACACCGCTTGATGTGAAACCAAAAGATAAAGTTCTTTTTGGGAAATGGTCAGGAAATGAAGTCACTATTGATGGTGAAGAACTTCTGATTATGAAAGAGTCCGACATCCTCGGCATTATCGACTGAACAGTCTAAAAACCCTGTTTTAAAAATTACAGTATACAAACGGAGAAACTCACAATGGCAAAAGAAGTCAAATTTGGTTCTGAAGCCCGCGAAAAAATGATTGCAGGCGTAGATATTCTCGCTGATGCCGTCAAGGTCACACTTGGCCCAAAAGGACGTAATGTTGTTCTTGATAAATCATTTGGCGCGCCACGCACAACGAAAGACGGTGTATCCGTCGCAAAAGAAATTGAACTTGAAGATAAGTTCGAAAATATGGGCGCACAGATGGTTCGTGAAGTTGCTTCACGCACCAATGATGAAGCCGGTGACGGAACAACAACCGCAACCGTCCTCACTCAGGCAATTGTGCGAGAAGGCGCGAAATCAGTTGCCGCCGGAATGAACCCAATGGATCTCAAGCGCGGTATCGACAAAGCTGTCACCGTCGCTCTTGGCGATTTGGAAAAGCGTTCCAAGAAAGTAAAAAGTAATGAAGAAATTGCTCAGGTTGGTACTATTTCCGCCAATGGCGAGGTTTCTATCGGTAACATGATTGCCGAAGCTATGCAGAAAGTTGGTAATGAAGGCGTTATCACAGTCGAAGAAGCCAAAGGCCTCGACAGTGAACTAGATGTTGTTGAAGGCATGCAGTTTGACCGCGGTTATCTGTCTCCTTACTTCATCACAAATGCTGACAAAATGACAACTGAACTGGATGACCCACTTATCCTGTTGCATGAGTCAAAACTGACAAACCTTCAGCCAATGCTCCCCATTCTTGAAAGCGTCGTGCAATCCTCGCGTCCACTTTTGATTATTGCGGAAGACATTGAAGGCGAAGCTCTTGCAACACTTGTGGTTAACAAGCTCCGTGGTGGTCTGAAAATTGCGGCCGTGAAAGCCCCAGGTTTTGGTGACCGTCGCAAAGCCATGCTTGAAGACATCGCCATTCTGACGGGCGGTCAGGTTATTTCCGAAGACCTCGGCATTAAACTCGAAAATGTTACACTGGATATGCTCGGCACATCCAAGCGTGTCTCTATCACGAAAGATGAAACAACAATCGTCGACGGTAGTGGTAAGAAAAAAGACATTGAGAGTCGTGTTGCTCAAATTCGGTCGCAAATCGAAGCTACAAGCTCCGACTATGACCGCGAAAAACTTCAAGAACGTCTGGCTAAATTGGCTGGCGGTGTCGCTGTGATTAAAGTCGGCGGTTCAACTGAAGTTGAAGTGAAAGAACGTAAAGACCGTGTTGATGACGCATTGAACGCGACACGCGCAGCAGTTGAAAGCGGTATTGTCCCAGGTGGTGGTACAGCTCTGCTTCTTGCAGCTTTGCAAATCGAAAAACTTGAAGATGATAATTCTGACATTCAGGCAGGCATTAATATTGTTCGCCGTGCTCTGGAGTCCCCTATCCGTCAGATTTCTGAGAATGCTGGTGTTGAAGGCTCTATCGTTGTCGGTAAAGTGCTCGAGTCCAAAGGTAAGCTCGGCTTTGATGCTCAGAACGAAGTCTATATAGATCTGGTCGCTGCCGGTATTATCGACCCAACCAAAGTGGTGTCTACTGCTCTGAGAGATGCGGCATCCGTTGCTGGTCTGTTAATCACGACAGAAGCCATGGTTGCTGACAAGCCTGAGCCAAAAGGCGCAGCCCCTGCAATGCCTGATATGGGTGGCATGGGCGGTATGGGCGGCATGATGTAAGCTGTCTGTATAAAGACTTTTAAAAGGGCCGCTTTATGCGGCCCTTTTTTATTACTAAAATCCGTTAACGACCTGTCCGCCATCAATCGTTAGGGTCTGCCCATTAACAAATGATCCAGCGGGTGAGGCCAGAAAGACTGCCGCACCGGCGATTTCATCCGGCGAGCCGATACGTTTCATTGGCGTCGTGGAAGTCGCCACTTCCAGAATTTCAGGGTTATCCCAAAGCGCTTTAGCAAAATAAGTTTTAATGAGACCCGGCGCGATGGCATTGGTACGAACATTATCTCCGCCATGCTCAACGGCCATATTACGCGCCAGTGCAGAATCTGCAGCTTTTGAAAGACCATAAACACCAAGCGTTGGTTGACCCATTTGCCCAGCGATTGAGGAAATGACAATAATGGCACCGTCCTTGCGGGCCTTCATGCCGGGAATGACCATGTTCATCAGCCAGTGATTTGATTTGACATTACATTCCATCACACGGTCAAAGGCATCATCAGGACAATCGGCAGATGGGCCAAAATAAGGATTCACGGCAGCATTACACACAAGAATATCCACTTGACCGAAAGCTTTTTCAGTTTCATCGACCAGATTCTGTAATGCGTCTTTATCACCAATATGGGCGGCTATGGTTTTGGCGCGTCCCGGATATTTAGCATTAATCGCCTCTGTGACAGCATCACATGCGTCCTCTTTACGGCTGGAGATAATAACATTCGCACCATGTTCAGCCATTCGGACAGCGATAGCTTCGCCAATACCTCTGGAGGATCCAGTAATAATGGCTGTTTTGCCGGTTAGATCAAATAATTCCACTTCTTTGCCCCTCTGATAAATCTCGTAATTAAAATTATCCGTAAGTTATCAGCTTTTAAAAAATCTGCAATTTTCATCTTGAACTGACGACTTGATTGGGGCAGTTTCCTGCCATGTCGACGGAAAAATCACTTCCAAAAAAAATCGAGAGCTTACAGGCTGTTGCATCCGATTATGATGCCTTGCTTTGTGATGTTTGGGGTGTCATTCATAACGGCTATCATCTATTTCCCGGTGTTGCAGAAGCCTTGCAGGGTTGGCGAGACAATGTTGGCCCTGTTCTGCTGCTTACCAATGCGCCAAGACCTGCAGAGGCCGTACAAAGACGCCTCGACCGCATGGACTGCCCTCGTGAAGCTTATGACGGCATTTTATCTTCCGGCGATGCGGCGCGCGAGATACTTTCACAACGCGGTGCTGAGGGACAGGTTTGTTATTTTGTCGGCGCAACGAAAGACGTTGATGTACTGAACGGTATTGATATCGAATTTGCCCCAGCTGAAGAGGCAGATTTTATTTTGCTCACTGGGATGAGCAATGACATGGAAGAAACGCTGGAAGATTATGCCGATGAAATCGCCCTTTGGCATAAACACAACCTGCAATTAATATGCGCCAATCCAGACCGCATTGTTCAGATTGGTGAGCAAGTGATTTACTGTGCCGGTGCTCTGGCAGAAATATACGAAAATAACGGCGGAGACGTCATCTGGCTCGGCAAGCCCCATCTGCCGATTTATGATACGGGTTTTAACAGACTTCAAAAACTGACCAATATGGAAACACCGCGTATTTTAGCCATTGGCGACGGCTTTAAAACCGATATACCCGGTGCTAATGCAGCGAATTTGGATGTGCTTTTCATTACGGGCGGATTGAGCGAAACACTTACGCAGGAAACGAAAACGCCAGAAGATATAGCGGCTATTCTGCGTGACTATGACTCATACGCGCATTATTTTATGAAACATCTATCATGGTGACTTATGGGATTGTTTCGCGACCTTTCACAACTACCTGAAACTGCCAAAGGCGGCGTATTGGTAATCGGCAATTTTGATGGAGTACATAAAGGCCATCAAGCTGTGCTTGCGCGCGCCCTTGAAAAAGCCGGAGAAATTGATGGTAAGACAGGGGCAGAAGTCACGGTTCTGGTATTTGACCCGCATCCCCGACAATATTTTGCCCCGCATGCACCTTCTTTGAGGCTCACACGACTTGGAACACGCGCACGTCTGCTCCAACAATATGGCGCAACCAATACAGTAGCCTTAACATTTAATAAGAACATGGCGGAAATGTCGGCAGAAGATTTCATACAGAAAATCATCATTGAAAGCTTTGACGCACGCGCCATTTGTATCGGGCATGATTTTCATTTTGGCAAAAATCGTGCGGGCACCCCAGATATGTTAAAAACCGCTGGCGAGAAATATGGTTTTGATGTTTTGTTCATCGCGGCTGTGTCGCCTGACAATGCCGGGGAAAGACCCTACTCTTCTACAGCGATAAGGGAATGCCTCACCCGTGGAGAAATCTCACAAGCCACAAACCTTCTCGGCGACTATTGGCGGTTGGAAGCTGAAGTTCAACAAGGCGACCAGAGAGGCCGTACCATTGATTTTCCGACTGCAAATCTGTCACTTGAGGATTATCACCTTCCTCTGTTCGGCGTTTATGCCGTTACAGTCGAGATGCTGGATGGCACATTTGCCGGACAAAAATTCACTGGGGTCGCCAATCTTGGCATACGCCCAAGTTTTGAAACCGAAGCGCCACGTCTCGAAGTTTTTATCTTTGATTTTGACGGCGACATTTATGGCGACACATTGAGCGTAGGTTTGGCTGATTTTATCCGGCCCGAACAACAATTTGACAACCTTGACGAACTTAAGGCACAAATCGCACGGGATGTTCAATCAGCCCGCGAAGTGCTTGCAAGCCTCTAACCGCATTGGTAAAACCGCGCATGGAAGAAGATTTAAGAGATTATCGGGAAACATTGAACCTTCCCCAAACCGACTTTCCGATGAAAGCCGGTCTACCGAAACGTGAGCCGGAAATTTTAGCCTATTGGGAAAAAATCGGGCTCTATGATCGGTTGCGAGATGCCGCCAAAGATAAAGAGAAATTCGTTCTGCATGACGGGCCACCCTACGCTAATGGTGATATTCATATCGGGCATGCGCTCAATAAAATACTCAAAGACATTATTGTTCGCGCGCGGCAGATGACTGGAAAAAACGCTGTATATGTGCCGGGTTGGGATTGTCACGGGCTACCGATTGAATGGAAAATTGAAGAGCAATATCGCTCTAAAGGTCTGAACAAAGACGAAGTCCCCGCCGCGGAATTCCGCGCCGAATGCCGTAGCTTTGCGGAAAAATGGGTCGCTACTCAATCCAAACAATTTCAACGTTTGGGTATTATCGGTGATTGGGACAAACCCTATACGACCATGGCCTTTGATGCTGAAGCCGTCATTGTTCAGGAATTCCAGAAATTCGTGATGAATGGAGCCCTTTATCGTGGTTCAAAACCGGTCATGTGGTCAGTGGTTGAAAAAACCGCCCTCGCCGAAGCCGAGGTTGAATATGAAGAGCATGTCTCCCCGACAATTTTCGTTAAGTTTCCTGTTAAGCAGGCTGACGACCCCGCATTAACAGACGGGGTTTCGGCTGTTATCTGGACGACAACACCCTGGACCATTCCCGGCAATCGAGCGATGGCCTTTTCAAAGGCACTCAGCTACGGATTGTATCAGGTCGGGGATGACAAACTCATTCTTAGTGATGACCTTGCCGAACGCGCCATGAATGCCGCCGATATAACTGATTTCCAACGCCTAAGAGATGTTGAACCTGAAGGCCTGATTTGCGCCCATCCGTTTGCAGGACAAGGTTATGATTTTGACGTGCCGATACTGGCCGGAGATTTTGTGACTGCAGAAACAGGCACAGGGCTTGTACATATTGCCCCCGGGCATGGTCAGGATGACTTTGAACTTGGTTTGAAGCACCAGATAGAGGTTCCCTTCACAGTTGACGAAGCGGGTGTCTATTTCGACCATGTACCGATTTTTGCCGGCAAGAAAGTTCTGGACGAAAATGGTAAAAACGGCGATGCCAATGGCGCTGTTATCACGGCACTGATTGAAGCCAACGCGCTTTTCGCCAAAGGCAAATTGCGTCACCAATATCCTCATAGCTGGCGGTCTAAAGCCCCGTTAATTTTTAGAAACACGCCACAATGGTTCGTGTCTATGGAGCACGATAATCTGCGTGATAAAGCTCTTAAAGCCATTGACGAGGTCAACTGGTTTCCCAAAGCTGGGCGTAATAGAATTTACGCTATGATTGAAAACCGCCCCGATTGGGTGCTGTCGCGTCAACGCGCATGGGGTGTACCACTGACAGTCTTTATACACCAGCAATCCGGTGAGATTTTGCGTGACGAAGCCGTTAACCAGCGCATTGTCGAGGCGGTGAAAGCTCAAGGCGCAGATGCGTGGTTCAACACCGACCCACAGGTTTTTCTTGGTGACACATATCAAGCAGAGGATTATGAGCAAGTCACAGACATTCTCGATGTCTGGTTTGACAGCGGCACGACACACGCCTTTGTGCTGGAAGAACGCAACGACTTGCACTGGCCTGCCGATGTTTATTTGGAAGGCTCTGACCAGCATCGCGGCTGGTTTCATTCCTCCTTGCTCGAATCCTGCGCGACGCGCGGTGTCGCACCTTATAAAAATGTGGTGACCCATGGCTTCACCATGGATGAAAAAGGCCGCAAAATGTCTAAATCCATGGGTAATGCGGTCGACCCGCTTAAAGTCATTGACCAATCAGGAGCCGAGATTATCCGGCTCTGGACCACAAGTTGTGACTATAGTGAGGACCAACGCATCGGGCCGGAAATCATCAAAGCCAATACAGATGCATATCGCAAAATGCGGAACTGCTTCCGCTTTCTACTCGGTAATCTTTCGGGGTTCAATGATGCAGAGAAATGTGATCTGCAAGATCTGCCGGAACTTGAACGTTATATGTTGCACCGCCTGGGTGAGGTCAGCGAAATGGTTCGTGCTGGCTATGAAGATTTTGACTTCAGACGTGTATACCAAACATTGTTTAACTTTATGACGGTAGAACTGTCTGCGTTTTATTTCGACATTCGGAAGGATGCGTTATATTGCGACCCCGATAACAGCCCAGCACGACGGGGGTGCTACACCGTTATGGATATAACTTTTGACTGCCTGACAAGCTGGCTAGCGCCGATTTTGTGCTTTACCACAGAAGAAGTTTGGCAAAGCCGCCATGGTGAGACCCGTGACTCCATTCACGAGCAACAATTCCCCGACATACCAGCACATTATAAAAATGATGAATTGGGGGCAAAGTGGGACATCATCCGCAAAATTCGCCGCGTCGTCACCGGCGCACTGGAAATTGAACGACAAGAAAAACGCATTGGTTCCAGTCTGGAAGCCGCGCCTGTTGTTTTTATCGCCAATACTGACTGGTTTGATAAAACCCAAGATTTAAACATGGCAGATATTTGCATCACGTCGCAGATTGATATCCGCAATGAGGTGCCACCCGCAGAGGCCTTCACTCTTGATGATGTGAAAGAAGTCGGTGTCATTCCTGCTCTGGCTATCGGACAAAAATGTCGTCGCAGCTGGAAAATTCTGCCTGATGTCGGCAGCGTTGAAGCCTATCCAGATTTAAGCCCCCGCGATGCTCAGGCTGTGTCAGCTTATGACAGCCAAATATGACAATCAAAGCGAATATCTTCATGGAATTCTTAACTTCATTCAAGTCACTCTTGAAGCAAGGGCCTGCAAAGAAGGGGCTCATTATTTGTTTCGTTCTCGTTTTCCTCGACCAGTTCACCAAGCAAACAGTTTTGACCCAGATTACAGAAACGGACAGAGTCCCCATTTTGCCAATTCTCGATTTTGTATTGATATGGAATACCGGCATCAGCTATGGACTTTTTGATAGTTCGGGCATGTTTGGGCGTGTCACCCTCTCTGTACTCGGACTGCTAATAACCCTGTTTTTGCTTGTCCAAATGGTGCGATCGACAGGAAAATTGGAAAGACTCGGTTATTGTCTTATTATTGGTGGCGCGATAGGCAATATTATTGATCGCGTTATATATGGCGGGGTTATTGACTTCATAAGTTTTCATTATGAAAACTATTACTGGTATGTCTTTAATCTTGCCGATGTTTGGATTAGTTTAGGTGTTATAACGATTCTATGGGACAGTTTTTTCCTGTCTGGCAAAACTCCTAATGGAGTTTAGTCTCCGGAATAATTTAATATTATAATGGTGTTTAATGTGCCATTCCCTGATATGGAATTTCTTAACAAGGTAACAAGGAAAGTGAGCATGACAGATTTTAAAATGAACCGCGGTATAAACATCCTCGGCCTTTTGTGTTTGACACTGACAGTCTCAGCCTGTGGTAGCGGTCTCTCAGACGCTTTCGCCTACAAAAAAAACCCACCGGATGAATTTGCCATTCTGAAAAAACAACCGCTGATTATTCCGCCAGACTATTCTTTGAAACCACCAAATGAAGCTGGAAGTAAAATTGCCCGCGCCAGCACGCGTGTTGAGGCCGAACAAATTCTGACTGGTCGTGAAGTCGATATTAATGAAATTGCCTCAGATGGCGAAAGGGAGATTCTTGACCGCGTTGGCTCTAACCCAAGCCAAAACAACGTGCGCGCAAAAATCCAAAATGACGGTAATAACGTTATCAGCAAGGACAAAGCTGTCACGGAAAAGCTTATTTTGAACACGACCGGAGAATAGGTCGGGTTTCGCGATGTTTTTCCAGTCTTCTGGGCGCCCCTTTTATATCCTCTTTGTGATTGCAAGTGTTGTTCTTTCAGCCTGCTCGCAATCGGCTGATGAGCTTCAAAACATTAAAACAGACCGCCTGCCCAATGGGTTAGAGATTGTTGTTATTACTGATACCAGAGCACCTGTCATTACACATATGATTTGGTATAAAGCTGGTGCCATGGACGACCCTGAGGGGAAATCTGGTATCGCGCATTATTTCGAACATTTGATGTTCAAAGGTACAAAGACCCTCGCGCCTGGAGAGTTTTCTGAGAAAATCGCCATGATGGGCGGCAGTGAAAACGCCTTTACAGCTTATGATTATACGGCCTATTTCCAGCGTATATCCGCAGACAAGTTGACCGAAGTCATGAAGCTGGAAGCTGACCGTATGTCAAACCTGGTATTTGTCGAGTCACAGGCACTATCCGAGCGCGATGTGGTGCTGGAAGAACGTGCATCCCGCACCGACTCAAGCCCTCCAGCTCTATTGGGTGAAAAATTACGTCACGTTTTGCATAAGCCGCATCCCTATGCGCGCCCAATTATTGGCTGGCGCCACGAAATTGAAAAGCTAAACCTGGAAGACGCAAAGAATTTTTATAAACGGTTTTATGCGCCGGATAATGCGATACTGGTCGTTGCAGGCGATACCGATATGCCTGAAGTTAAAAGACTTGCGGCAAAATATTATGGCGTAATCCCTCCTGCGAATAAGCCGAAAAATCAGCTGATAAAAGGCGATAGCTTATCCGCGCCTGAGGCCATTTACATGCAAGACGTTAGAACCCGCCAACCGGTTATGCAACGTATATACCGGCTACCTGAATGGAGTCGGGATAATGCTAAATCTTTTGCCGCCCTTGAATTATTGATGGAGATTTTGTCATCAGGCACAACAGGGCGACTCTATCAGTCGCTTGTTGTTGATGAAAAAATTTCTGTAGGTGTCGGGGGGTGGGCAGACACAATGCGCCGAGGTCAAGGTGAGGCCGTGGTTTATATATCGCCCAGGGACATAACCCATATAGATGATAATATTGCGCTTCTGGACTCTGAAATCGCAAAACTTAAAGCAGAACATATAACACAGCAGGAACTCGAACGCGCCAAAACCAAAATCCTTGCTGACACACTTTACGCGCGCGACAGTCAATTCGCGCAAGCTCGCATTTATGGTTCTTTGCTCACTATCGGCCTGAAGGTTGAGGACGTGGATCGTTGGACACAAAATATTGAGGCTGTTTCTGTCGCCGATATTCAGAAAGCAGCAACTTTATACCTAGATGCAAGCCAAAGTATCACCGGTATCCTAACCCCGCCTTTAGACTCCTCGAATGAAACAGAAAAAGGCTATGAAAAAGCTGGGGAGGTGAAATCTTGATACGTCATGTCGTAAAAATTATTGCCGGCTTCTGTCTTCTAATAGTTTTTTCTGCTGGACTCCTCTCGTCATCTGCACAAGCACTTGAGTTTCGACAACTCACCAGCCCTAAAGGAATAAAGCTGTGGTTTGTAAAAGATACAAACCTGCCCATTATCCAAATGAGATTTTTGTGGCGTGGCGGGGCGGCAAATTTTGATCCTGGTCTCATCCGCTTTTTATCAACCATGTTGGATGAAGGGGCTGGCGACCTTGATGCTAAAACCTTTCAGACCCGAAAAGAAGATTATGGCATTAAGCTTTCATTTTCTGCCGAAAAAGATAATTTCAGCGGCTCTTTAAGGACTTTAACAAAACATAAAGATGAAGCTTTCTCTCTGCTAGGGCTTGCGGTGAACAATCCACGTTTTGATATCGCGCCACTTGAAAGAATGCGCCAGGCACTTATGGCCGGGCATCGCAGTAGTGCCTCCAACAGCGGTACAATCGCCTCAGAAACATGGTGGCAAAACGCATTAGAGGGACATGCTTATGCCACCCCCATGCGGGGTACGCCGGAAGCTACCCAAAAAATAAATTCGAGTATGTTGCGTAAAGCGCATCAGCAACTTTTCGCCCAAGACAATCTAATAATATCTGTTGTCGGTGATATTGAAGAAGCCGATTTGCTATCTCAAGTTGATGAGATATTTGCCGAACTGCCGTTAAAAAACAGCCTTCAACCTATCAAGCCGTTCACTTTCTCTGACGAAAACCTTGTATCAGTCGAGTTTCCCGGACCTCAAACTGAAATAATATTTGGCCATATCGGTATCCCCTTTGACGATCCAGATTATTATACCGCTATTGTGGTGAATCATATTCTCGGCGGTGGTGGGTTTTCAGCCCGCCTCATGACCGAAATTAGAGAAAAGCGGGGCCTTGTTTACAGCGTCTACAGCTACATGGATGAAGTAGGCTCACTTCCGGTTTGGATGGGGCGGATGGCAACAGGCCATAAAAATGTTGATGAAGCACTCTCTATATTACGCACCGAATTGCAACACATGCGTGAGGATGGCCCGACCGAAATTGAACTGGAAAATGCAAAAAACTATATCATAGGTAGTTATGCGCTTGGCTTTGACAGTGGCAGAAAAATTGCGTCGAAAATGTTAACTGCACAATTTTTCGATTTACCCCCATCGCATTTTGAGAAGCGTAATAATTATATTAAAGCAGTCACACTTGAAGATGCCAAGCGTGTTGCTCGCCGGCTCTTAAAGCCTGACCAGTTAATCATTACAGCCGTCGGTCAAAAAAACACCTCAGAATAGGACGTTATTTACCCTTCCATTGCGGCGCACGTTTTTCGGCAAATGCCGTCGCGCCTTCTATCGCATCTTCGCTTGTTAGAATGGGTGTCGAAAGAACTTTTTCTTTCTGGAACATTTCATCGTTAGACCAGTCACGCGCACTATTTACAATTTTCTTACTCGCGGCAACGGCTAGCGGACCGTTTTCACAAATTTTTTCGGCCATTTCAATCGCCGCTTCCAGCGCCTTACCATCCTCAACAACATGATTAACCAGCCCGGTTTGATAAGCGCGCGCGCTGTCAATAAAATCGCCTGTTAAAGCAAGTTCCATAGCTAGACGGTGAAAAGTCTGTGTCGGCAAGCGAAGCAGACCGCCACCGGCAGCCACGAGGCCACGCTTCACTTCAGGCACGCCAAATTGGGAACTTTTTGAGGCAATAATCAAATCACATGAAAGAGCTATCTCAAATCCACCAGCAAGCGC
Source organism: Candidatus Micropelagos thuwalensis (assembly GCF_000469155.1). NCBI lineage: Bacteria > Pseudomonadati > Pseudomonadota > Alphaproteobacteria > Candidatus Micropelagius > Candidatus Micropelagius thuwalensis. Next base: position 351,528 of record NZ_AWXE01000004.1, read on the forward strand.
ATAACCTTCGACTGCAGCGATAAGTGGTTTTTCCGGAGGAGACTCGACCAAACCAGCAAAACCTTTGCCTTTCACTGCAGGCGACTCCCCGCTGACAAAAGCTTTTAAGTCCATGCCTGAACAAAATGTGCCGCCCGCTCCAGTCAAAATACCCACACGAATGTCTGGGTTTTCATCCAGTTCTTCCATAGCAGCACCAATTTTTTCAGATGTGGCACGATTGATTGCATTCCTGGCTTGGGGGCGATTAATGGTAACAATCAAAATGCCGTTTTCGACTTGGGTAATTACTTCTTCGCTCATCACTATCTCCGGATTGTATCATGTCACTCAAGCTTAACATTCAACAAGATTTCAAACTATATGCCTAACAAATGACATGTGATTATGTTAACCACAATAGGCAATCATCAAAATTGCCAGGATTGATAACATGTTTTTTTTCCCGCTAAGAGACGATAATCCCACGTCAAAAACCCCCTGGGTGAACTGGGTGATTATTGCTTTATGTTGTTTTGTTTTTTTGGTTCAACTGTCACAAGGCAGCTATAATGAGGTGCTCATTCAAGGTTTGGGCGTCACGCCGGCGGTATTGTTTGGACAAAACTATCTCCCTTTCGAGTATCAACTTGTACCATCTTGGGCAACTGTCCTGACGTCGATGTTTCTGCATGGCGGGATTATGCATTTACTTGGCAATATACTTTATCTTTGGATTTTCGGTGACAACATAGAAGACTGCGTCGGCTCCAAATTCCGCTATATCTCCCTCTATGTCTGCTGTGGAATTGCAGCAGCATTTGCACAAAGTCTGGTCGACCCAAATTCAATGATACCCATGATTGGTGCAAGCGGAGCCATTGCCGGAATGCTAGGCGCATATCTGATTTTACATCCGCGCGCCAATATTATCTGTCTTGTTGGGTTTTTCGTATTTTTCCGTACCGTTAATGTGCCTGCATTTTTGGTGCTGGGTGGGTGGATTGGTTTACAATTTCTCAATTTAGGACAGGTTGATAGCGGCGTGGCATATGTCGCTCATATCGGCGGATTTGTTGCCGGAGTCATTCTAATTCCCTTTTTCAAACAGGCACATGTGCCGCTTTTTGACAAATCACACTCCAGAGCGTTTAAAATTGACCGCGTGCAATCTAAAGATCTCGCAAAAGGGCTACATGTGCCTTCTATGCCGCGAAAACCAAAAGAAACAACCTCAACCGACGACAAGAACAAAACAAAAAGACATCCTTGGGCATAAAGTATTTTCAAATTTGCTCATGGGCTGGCATATTAGTCTGCTGACTAGTTGTTTTTACAGGTATAAGTTAAATGTTTGTCAGGTTGCTTAGTTTTCTCAAGTTCACCAAAATAGTTGGCTGGGTTTTACCCCTCATCGTCCTTATTGCGGTGACCGGAATGGTCTGGGGACTTCCCCGTCCCTTGGAAGCTTTGCAAAATGCAGTTTTTGATCAGTATAATCGGTTGCATCCGCGACAGGTCGAGAACAATCCTGTCTTCATAATAGATATTGACGAAAAGAGCCTTGAACTTTTCGGTCAATTTCCATGGCCCCGCCAAATTTTTTCGGACATCATCACTACTGCTTCGGCATCTGGCGCGGCAGCAATCGGTATTGATGTGATGTTTGCCGAACCTGATCGCAACAGCCCTTCCGAAGTCTTAGCGAACTGGAAATCCCTGCAAATGATGGAAGATGCTTCGCAAGCAAGCCTAAACTGGGATGTACTTGAAAAAGACATTATGAAAAACATTGTCGACCCTGACGGAACACTTGCAAAAGCTCTTCGGAACAGTAACACAGTTTTATCCATGGCCTTTACCGATGATGGGCGCTCCATCCCCATATCAAAGACAGGCTTTGCAATTCAAAAAACCAATCTGGAACTTGTCGACCCATTGCTTTATGTCCCACAAAGCTCAGCCGCTATTAGCAATCTCGATATGCTTCATGAAGCAGCCTCGGGTGTAGGGCTTATTAATGCTAAAATAGACAGTGACGGCCTAATCAGGACAACCTTTACGGTTCTGAGACATGAGCAGCAACTTTACCCGGCAATGGCGATTGAACTCTTAAGGGTTGCGCAAGGCGCCCAATCCTTAATTGTAAAAACAACGGGTGTGCGCAGCGAGGCAGGATTCTCTTCCGGCGCAGGTTTATCTCGCATTAAGGTCGGGCAATTTATCGTGCCAGTAGAAGCTGACGGATCGATGCGCCTTTATTACACCGAACGCAAAAACATCCAACGCATACCTGCATGGAAGGTGGCGACACGTGATTTTGATCCCCTCTTCATGTCCGGTAAGATTGGCATCATTGGCAGTAGTGCAGCCGGTCTACTAGATAATCGTGCAACCCCGATAGACCCTGTAACCCCCGGTGTGGAAATACATTTGCAGGCCATACAGCAAATTGTTGATGGTCAATTCCTCACCCGCCCGCTATTACTTAAATTTGGGGAGATTGCTCTCGCCTTCACCATGGGTCTCCTCATCATTGCTCTGGTCGAACTCACCGGTTTGATTTTTCCCACCCTATTATGGTTTTTGACTTCCTTAAGCGGTGTAGGATTTTCCTGGTGGTCCTACACAGAAAAAATGATGCTTGTTGACCCCGCCAATCCGATTTTCATAACTGGCGCAACATTGCTGACTGCAGGGGCGCTACGATACATCCGCAATGAAGAAGAACGGCGCGGCGTACGGAATGCTTTTGGTCAATATCTAGCACCTGAGCTGGTGGAGGTAATTGCCAAAAACCCAAAAGAACTCCAGCTAGGGGGGGTAGTAAAACCGCTAACCGTGATGTTTACGGATATCAGAGATTTTACTAGCATTTCGGAGGGACTATCCCAGACACCCCAACTTCTTACCCATCTTATCAATCGGTTTCTGACAACCATGTCAGGTTTGATTTATAACCGTCAGGGCACTATCGACAAATATATTGGCGACTGCATTATGGCATTCTGGAATGCACCGACAGATCTGGAAAACCATGAACGCCTTTCCTGCCTTGCGGCGCTGGATATGCAAAAGGCGATTAAAGAACTTAATCATTCTCTTAAAAATGACCCTGAACTTAAAGGGGTTTGGAGCAGTCAATTAGCTATGGGCATTGGCCTCAATACAGGTGAAACCCTTGTCGGTAATATCGGATCCGATCAAAGATTTAATTATTCCGCATTGGGTGATGCCGTGAATGTAGCCGCCAGACTTGAAGGCCAAACAAAATTTTACGGCGTTGATATTTTGCTAGGTGCCCAAACGGCTGAAGCTGCCAGCGACATGGCCATGCTTGAAATTGATTTGATTACATTGAAAGGCAAAGCAGAACCCGAGCGTATTTATGTGTTGATGGGAGATAACGATAAGGCCATAGACGCAGATTTCCTCTCCGGTAAAGCCATGCATGAACGCATGCTTGAGGCCTATAAAGGTCAAAACTGGCGTTTGGCGATTGATCTATTGAATCGTCTGGAGGCAGTTTTTCCAGAATTAAAGAAAACTTACAGAATTTATAGTACACGTATTGATAATTTTAGACATTACCCACCTGGGGAAAACTGGAACGGCGTTTACGTAGCCACAAATAAGTAACGGAGTAAGAAGTGGTGACAGTTCAACAACCAATCGTCAAATTCTGGGGAACACGTGGGTCACTGCCTGTAAGTGGCGCAGCTCATGTTAAATATGGCGGTAATACAAGTTGTGTAGAAATCGGCCTCTCACGAGAAAGTGGGCAATTTGTTATCATTGATGCCGGCTCGGGTCTACACGCTTTAGGTAACAGCCTTGAAGAAAGTAAAGGACAGGACTATCACATATGTCTCAGTCATTTTCACCTTGATCACCTGATTGGTATCCCTTTCTTTGCGCCTTTATTTCAGGCGGGATGTGCCGTGCATTTTCATACAATAATCGAAGATGCACCGGACGGATTTGAGCCAATTCTTGATAAACTCATGGCGACACCGTTTTTTCCAATACAGTCAGATGTTTTTCAGGCAGAGGTGCATTTTCACAGCCATGCCTCAACTTCACAAATTGATTTGGGTGAGATTAAGTTAACAACATGCCCAATACCTCATCCCGGCGGCGCTCACGCCTATCGTGTCAGCACTGGCGATATGGATGTTGTTTATGCGACAGACACGGAGCATGAGCCAGGAACATTAAACACAAAACTGGTCGATTTTAGTCAGGCCGCAGATTTGATGCTGTATGATTGCACTTATGACGACAATGAATTTATGGATAAAAAAGGTTTTGGACATTCAACTTGGCAAGAAGCATTGCGACTGGCGCAGGCCGCACAGGTCAAAAACCTAGCAATTTATCATCATGACCCCTCCAGATCAGATGTCCAACTTGACGAAATTGAAAAAAAGGCTCAACTTATATTCGAAAACTCTTTTGTTGCCGCGGATAATCAGCTTTTTGTTCTGGATAGCAGAAACTGAGCTTCTGTTGATATCTATCAATCCGCGATTTAGAATCAGTCGGCAATCATATATATTAAACACCTCTAGTCAGCGACTCTGATATGCAACTCGATTTAGAAAAAATACTGGAAATACTTTTCAGGGCATTCGATAAAAATCCACCATTATGGATTGGTGTCGGTTGCCTTTTTATTGCGTTGGTTGCATTTCTTATGTTCCGCATTATTTTCTCAGGCAAAAGAAAAAAACAAGTTAGAAAAGGCCAACCTGCAATTTTAAACAACACGCCACCGGATACTGGTGACAATGCCCCCGGACTGCCTGGCTTCATGGGTAATCAGGACAACACCAGCAAGCCCGAAGAAGTTATTCTGACTATTGATGACACGTTGACACCGCCAACGTCGTCAAACAATCAAGCCGACGAAGACGATGATAACAGTCTGTTGGAGGAATTAAGTATTCCGCGACCAGGAACTGATACACCGCCTCCTAAAAGAAGATTGTTTTCAAAATCTGTGCCTGCCACCGATGACCTGCCTTCCGAACAAACTCAGGAGGTTTCGACCGGGTTTGAGGTAAATAAGCCGTCCTCTAGTGATAGTCCGAAAGCAAATCTCACGGAAGATGAACTGGTTGAGATTGAACGAAAGCTCGTAGCTCTTCGGGAATTACATGATGCAGGTTTAATCGCAACTGAGATCTATCTCCTCAAAAGCCGAGAGTTTTCAAGAGACCTCGGATGATGTTTCATCACCCTGACCGTGTGCCCGGAACAAGGGGGCCGCAGCTTGGAGATAAAGGCTTTAGTCTTGTCGAACTTCTCACTGTAATCGTTATCATCGGCGTTATCAGCACTGCTTTATTTTCCATGGGAAATAATATGAATATGCGGGTTGAACGGATTACGGTTCAAACCTTGCTCGATGAACAAGCGGTGCTGGCACATGATGCTATTGCACGATCAGCCGCACAGGCCGGTTATGTTTCTGCAGACTCTCTCAATCCGACGATTACCCGAACGACAGCAGTAAACCTTGTACAATCCAATCACGTTCAGTTTTGTGGTGAAACGATTGATGGTGACCGTGCGTTAACAGAATTTAGATTACAAGCCACATCAGACGGCGGCGTATTGCAACGTAAAGTCAGTGACACGGATTGTTCGACAGACAGCACAGCCGAATGGGGCGATATCAGCGAGCCGGTATTCTCTCAGATAACTTTCACACTTGCTGATAGTGGGCCAGAAAAGAACGTACTTAATATGTCATTACGTCTGTCAAAAAATGTGCGCGGTAGCCAAGACGATGCAACCCTTAACCGCGATTATAGAGTGTCCCTCATTGCCTTGCTGGTAACACCTTGATGACCATGAATAAGTCTGAAAAATATAAATTGATTAATGTTAAGGGGCAGAATGGCTACATCACTCTTATTGCCATTGCCTTTATTGCCGTGGCAACCATGACCCTAACAGCACTAAATTCTCGAATTACGCAATTTTCAAAATTGCGCTCTTTGTCATTACAGGATCAATCTCTCTCTGTCAGAGCCGGAGAGGCATTGGAGCTTGGTATGCGCCGAATGGTGTCGCTCACGGATGAATTGGATGCTAACGAGACCGGGTTTACCCTGCCCAGTGGTATTAGTGACACCAACCTGTCAGCTGATCGCACAAATTGCCTGAACGGTGTACCAGGATATGACTCTTCTACGGCTTCAAGCTATTTGGCGGGTTCGCGGTTAAGTTATGACAAAATCGCTAGCCGATTTTTCATTCGTGATTTATCTGCAGGATCAACCCCACGCAAATTTGCCATTTACGGCTGTGCTTTACGTGGCAGCCTTGTAAAACGTTTCATGGCAGAATGGTCTTTTGATGCGACAGATGATGGCACATTCAATTTAGAACGGGTAAGACGTTTCTAATTTTATTTATTCTGTCTCCCAGCTTGAAAAAAACTGTCTGGATTTTATGACTGTCCCAGCCCCCCCTACGGTGAAGCTGACCCTGGCCTTATAATCAACAAAAAGCAGATTTTTACCAACAGGCGACAAGCCGGATATATCACAACTATCTCCAAATCCGACCTGTTTGCCCAAAGCCGTCACTTCATAGCTGGCAACACGGCAGTTAATGGCATTGTCTTCAATCAAAAAAATATCACCCACTTCCGGCGTGCCTGTACCACCTGACACCACCAGATAATTTTCAGTCAGCGACGTTGCCGATATGCTGTAATCCGATAGGCCGGTTTTATCTGAAATAACCAACGTGGCATTTACTGTGCTGATATCATTACTTGTCAGATAGCTTGACCAGTCATCAATGGTCATGCTTGTGATGGTATCGCCATTCGCATGACGTAACGTCAACTCATCCAACAGACCGTTAGCAACCATTTCGACCTTACTGCGGGACTGGCTTTTATAAAATTCAGTGGTGCTCGCACCGAGAAGCGACATTGCGCCAACAACAGCAATCGCCATTAAAGTGAGTGCAACTGCAACCTCGACAACCGAGAAGCCAACTTCATCAATATTATGCTCAACGGACGGCATTAGGCGGCGTGACACCTGTTCTGGGGGTGATGACAGTTGGCGCAAGGAAAATCACCATTTCGTCGGACTGGAACAAATCATCTTCCGAACCACCGAATATCGGCCCGAGCCAGCGCATCCCGCTGAGGCCGGGTAATGACTCGCGCGCGCTTTTATTAGTTTCTTTATACAGCCCCGCCAACACAATCACATCACCAGGCGCAGCATCCATGCTGGTGGAAATATTATTGGATAGTTGCGGGCTATTGGCATCTTCGCCGAGGAAACTGCTATCCTCAAAATTTATTTCGAGTGTTACATGGTCATTGAGAACATTAATGGTGGGCGTCACGGTCAAATTAAGACTGGCCTCGACAGGTTCATATTCAGTGACACTCGTGAAAATAGGCGTACCCGTAACACTGTTCGTTTCACCAGTAGGTTCTTGACGGATAATTTCTCTAAAACGTGTGACAGATCTGTTAATCGTGGCTGGCACGCTATCCTTAGCAAGTACTGTTGGTGACGAGACCGTTCGGCCAATATTATTCTCTTCCATAAAATTAATTGTCGCGGATAAGTCACCCTCTGGTTGATTAAGAACCATCGAATTATTCAGGCTTTGACGAGATAGATTGGAAACGAAATCCATCGTTGTTGTTGTGCCGGAAAAATTCGGTATAGCATTAATACTGTTCTCCAACTTACGTTGCCAATTATTTGTTACATTCACCATGAAGACTTCAACCAACACCTGTTTTGCAGGAATGTCGAGATCTTCGATCAGACGCTTGGCAAGATCCGAATCTGGTTTCAGACCGGTAAACACGACAGCCGTTTTATCCGTACTTATCTTAGGCGGTCTAAAGTCAGCATCTGTTAGTAGTGCGGGTTCATTGGTAAGTTCGGTAAGCAAGGGAGAACCCACCTCAGAGGCACTATCTGAACTTGCCGGATCATCTACGGACGTGCGCACGGCCTCGGCATGGATAACCACCGGGTTTTCTTCTGGATAAAGCTGCTCAAAATAAGAGTCGAGTGAGGTCTTAATATCCTCAGCCTCCTGATAATAAATGGTAAATCTATCTGTGAAGACGGGTTCACTCGTTCCAAGCGCCGCATCTTTAACGACAGTTGCCTGCGAGAAAAGCGGATCATTTAATAAGGCCAGTTCAGCCGCTTGGCTTTGTGGGTTATCAAAAGCTATTCCAGACACGGTTTCATCACCGATTTGCGCTTCTGCACGTTTCAGAGAAGCGTTAATCACTTCCATCTGACTTTCAAGGATAAACACCTCATTTTCCAGCCGTCGCAAATCTGCTTCATAAGTGGCCCTTTTGGCGGTTATATCCGCCTGACTATTAAAGGCGACTTCCTTAATCTGTAAGAGCGTCGAGGACATTCCGCTTGTTAACTGGTCATCCATGGTAAGTATGGACTCAATACTTTCAAGGCGTGCATCTTCGCCAACACGTTTGAAGTATTTTTCATAGAAGGCAAATAATTCAGCTCTTTGCTTCACAGCTTTTGCTTTGTCACGATGAATTTTAGCAACTTTGTTATGCGCCGTTGCTGCAGCAATTGCTTCACGCATATGCTCTTCAAATTCATCCTTGGTAAAGAAGCGCGCGACTGACATGTTGATATCATAGGCCATAGCGATATCGTAATTATCAATTAGAATATCAAAAATATCGACCGTTTCAGCACGCTGAACATTCAGAAAAACAGGCTGTTGGCTGGCTTTTAAAGCTGGCGAAAGATAAACCGACATCTTGGCAGACTTGGCAAGCGACTCCAGCGCGACAGGCAACGACAATCCTGAAAAATTAATGCTCATTTCACGCCCGGCGATTACCTTTTGTAACTCGTCTCGTCGCGCTACGGACATACCGGTTGATATACTTGACCCGACAAACAGAAAACTTTCCTGCAGGTCTACAAATTCATCATATCGGGCCAACTGATTGCGCCCAAAAAAGGCAAGCTGGTCAGCCACATTCTCAGCCGAAAAACCGATAACGGTTTGTTCTTTCAAGCTGGCAATCTCATTATCCAAATCAATCAGTGACGCTAGGATGATTTTTTCAATTTCGAAACGATAAGCTTCTTCCTCCAATGCCATTTCACGGCTCATTTTTCGCATGAAGCTTTTAAGATCGTTTTTCTTCTGGTTGAGTTGACGTTGTTTCAATTCGGCATTTCGTTGTCGAGCTGCCAGCGTCCGTCCGCCGGACAGATTTGTGCCGGCAATGAGCGTATCACCACTCCCCACCATAGACGCATTAAACGGGGTAAGCAGATTGGACTCATCAGCTGGCACACGGATTTGTAGCGTCTGACGGCGGTTCGGCATAGTTCGTTGTTCTTGCAATTTAGCCTGAATTTTTTGCTTTTGTCGTTCATCATTACTGAGCTGTTCGGCATATAGCCGTTCTTTGAAGAGGTCTTTTGCCCCTTCAACTGTAAAATCCCTCTGAATGTTCGGGCCACAGCCAAACATAAGCGCAGAGAGTAAAAACGCAGACGTCACTCGCTTTTTCGACAACATGTTACGCGATAAAAAAATAATCAGAGCTCCCTCTACAGAGGCTTACGGACATCAGCTATTTTACCGATTGCTTCTTTGACAACAGATTTCGCTATATCCGCCATATGACGGTTAATCCAAGTTTCCAATAAAGGCTTAGTGACCTCAACCACCGCATTGTGAATTGTTTCGCGTGTGGCATTTGTGTCAAATACACTGCTGAAACGCAGAAACTCGGCGCGTAGAGCAAGTGTTGCCTCTTCAGTGATAAGCAAATCAAGACCTTCAAGATGTTTTGCAACCTCATCTTCAGTCATATTGAGGTTATCCTGAGTCTCGCCCTCGCCAGATTCTTCCCGGGATTTTTCAGCCGCTTGTTCTGCAGCCGCAAGCAAACCCCTAATTGAGGCGGATAATTCTTCTGATGTTCTTGTGTTATCCATAAATTATGTATCCATTACCAACTGCTCCATGACCCGACATCCGACGAATCAAACATGTTTAATTATATCTGGCCTGATGGGGTTTTTGGAGAAAAATCTCAATATTTACCCCCTGATACAGATGATGAAAAATTTGTACCCACCCCACACTTTAATAAGTTAGACCAAGAAGCGGCGTCATATCAAAAAAATGTAAAAATATGGCGGCGGGGACGAGAAAGCATCCAAATGGCAAGGCAAGCGTTGTTATATCGCTTTGGGGAGGCATTTTAGCGCTTTTGCTGGATATTTTCTGGGTAAGGATATAACCGACACCCACCAGCGCGCCCACCGTGCTGGCCAGAAACAGTATCGGCAAAAGCATCATTGGCCCGAGCCAGACCCCAAACATCATCATGAGCTTAACATCGCCAAACCCCATGCCATCAACGCCACGCCAAAAGCGATAAGACAAGTTTATCGCATAGATCATAGCAAACCCTAAAACACCCCCGATGAAAGCATCCCTGAGACCGGGTAGTCCCGGCAATTCCGCCAAGACGAATATCAGGCCAAGGATTGTTCCCCCAAGTGATGCAATATCAGGTATGTGAAACGCTTCCATATCGGTCAGAAAAATAATGCCGCATAAAACCAGAAAGGGCAGAAAGACCAGCGTAAGTTGTGCGCCAAAAACAACGAAATGACCCGCTAATATTAGCCCGGCAACAAGCTCTACCCAGAAATAACGTATAGGGATTTCGGCCTCACAGCACCCAGCTTTACCCAAATGGCTTAACCAACCAATAAGTGGCATATTTTGACGCCAGGTTAGTTTTTTATTACATGCAAAACATCGTGACGGCGCGGACATCCAATCCTGGCCCCTGACAATGCGTAGGGCGGCAGCGTTTATGAAACTCCCAAAACACGCACCTGCCCAAAAAGCACATACTAAAAAAAACCAACAATTTCCAACCATCTTCAACATTGCCCCGCATGCAAGGAGAGCCTATAAATATCAGGAAACAAGCTTGCGGTCATCTTGTTCACGCAAGGTTTATAGTAGAGGTGTTGCTTAAATAATGGAAAATCCAATCTATGGTCTACTCGACCAACTCACAAAAGAAAGCCGCATTTCAGATTTTCATTTACGCGCAGGTGAGCCGCTTGCTGTGCGAGCGAGTGGCGACATCATAACTTATCCTGAACATATTATTGAACAGGATATGCTCGATCAGGTTTTCCGGCATGAGTTAGGTGAGAAAGGGTATAAGGAATTTTGCGAAAAAAATGATGTCGATTTTGCCATCATGGTTGGAGAACAAAGGTTCCGTGCCAATGGTTATCGAACCATGCATGGCTGGGCTATGGTGCTTAGAACAATTGTCACCGAAGTCCCGAATATCGACCAGCTTGGCCTGCCGCCTGCTGTTCATAAGATTCTGACAGAAAAATCCGGCCTCGTGCTGGTAACGGGTCAAACCGGCTCGGGTAAATCAACCTCATTGGCGGCGATGATTAACAAAATCAACCGCGAACGCGCTGAGAATATAATCACCATTGAAGATCCGGTTGAATTTGTACATACACCGATTAAGAGCATTATTTCTCAACGCGAAGTCGGGCGGGACACCAAAAGTTTCGCATCTGCCCTTAAAGGCGCTCTGCGTCAAGACCCGGACATTATTCTTCTTGGCGAATTACGTGATTATGAAACCGTCTCTATGGCTTTGACAGCCGCAGAGACTGGCCACTTGGTCTTTGGCACCCTGCATACATCCGGCGCGCCGGAAACAATAAACCGTATCATCGATGTTTTTCCCGCCGAGGAACAAGCTCAAGCGCGTTCACAACTTTCGCAGTCTCTGCAACTCGTCATGACCCAACAATTATTGAAAAGGAAAGGCGGGGGGCGTATCGGAGCTTTTGAAGTAATGGTTTGCGTACCTGCTGTCCGGAATCTAATCAGAGAAAACAAGATTGTACAGATTAACACCTCCATGCAAACGGGGGCGCAATTTGGCATGATAACCATGGATAAATATATCGAGGAACTGCACAAGCAGAATTTGATTGATGATTTACCGGAATAAATTTTCTGGGAACCACAAAAAATCAAAAAAAAGGGCGGCTCAGTGCCGCCCTTAATCTTATTCGGTTCAGGAGATTAGTCCCACTGAATTGTATTCTTTGTTTTCGTCCAGTGAGCGCCTGTGCCAGAACCACTTACTGTCATTTCTGAGCAGTAATAGACGGACAGATCATATGAGCTACCTGAAGCTGATACGTCATTTGCAATAACAACCTGACCATTTACACCTGCAGCGTTACCTGATGCCGTGCAGTCCTGATTACTATCTGCCGTATCGGGATCGTGGAAAACACCGTGAGGTGTTGCAACATTAATTGCAGAAATGGCTGTATTATTTTGATTGTATGGGTTGTCTTTATTTTCGAAAGGCCCACCTGATGCATACAAACCTTGTAGGCATGTTAGCATTGTCGCATCATCCGTGACAGAATTACATGCACTGACTTCGTAGCTTTCTTTATAGGCGTAAGCAGATAATGTTCTGTGAATATCTTCTGCACTGGCCTCTGTCGTATCCTTCTTAGCACTATCAATAAAGCCCTGATAGTTTGTCAAACCGACCGCAGCAAGAACACCGATAATGGCAATCACTACGAGCAATTCAATAAGACTGAAGCCTTTTTCGTCTTTTTTAAGAATTTCCATATGAGTACTCCTTAACTCTTAAATTACTTATCACGATATACCATTTATGTAAGCCGTGACAAAACCTCTGGCAGGCGAATTAAACAATATTATTATAAAATTTGCAAATATCATATATTCAATATTATATTATTTTTCAAAGTATTGGTGATGTTGCGTCGTCATGAAAAGGTTTTAAAAATGCCATTTAAATTCACTAAAAGTAGCGATCAACTTGTTCTCACCCTTTCCGGTGATATTGACCTCGAAATAACCCCAGATGTCAAAAATGAACTTTCGGAAAACCTTGAAGATGTCTCCAGGTTTGAAATTGACGGACGCCAAGTCAATTATATCGATAGTTCTGGTATCTCAATTCTGGTCATTGCCATGCAGAGTTGTAAGCAAAAAAACATAGATTTTTCAATTAGTAAGGCCAGTGATGAGTTGATGCGGGTCATCGAATTAGCGCATCTCGAAAAGCTATTCACTATTGATGAACAAACCGGGCCTGCGGATCTGGTCGATGTGGATGTTTTCTCTGATACTGGGGCTAACGACAAGAAAATTGTTGAGAATATCTATCAAAATGATGACGATTTAATCGCTCAAGAGCTGGCAGATTTGGGAGGTGAAGATACAGCCTCTATAGGCGCTGCACAAAACTCGGAACTCTCTCAAGACCCCATACAAGAAAATACCGAAAGCGATGCGGCTACAGATACCGAGAACGCTGAAAATAAGGGTCTTTTCAAGCCCGGTACGTTCTAGACAGGTCTGTTTAATGACCGAATTACCACAACTAGAAATTATTTACCGCATGATGGAAGCCTTTGCCGAAGGTGGGGGAACACCTAAAAGTGTTTCAACGGCTATGCAACAAGGTTTGATTTATGTACGGGAATCCCTGGATGCCGAGGCCGCCAGTTTTTTCATGCTGGATGAAAAAGCTGAAAATTTTACATGTGAAAATTGTCTTGGGCCGGTGGATATTATCGGCCTGTCCTTACCCGTAGGTGCAGGGATTATCGGTGATGTTGTCGCTAGAGATGACACCAGATTTATTGCTGATTGCACAAAAGACCCAAACTTTAATTCAGACGTCGATGACGAGACTGGCTTTTTTACCCGCTCAATGATCTGCGCGCCTGTCTCAGGGAACGGCAAGCAATTCGGAGCGCTACAAATTATCAATAAATCTTCCGGCGATGGCCTGTTTACTGAGGAAGATGCGCGCCTCGTAACGCTTCTGGCGCGCTCCTCGGCACTAGCATTGGCAAATTCGGAGATGACCGCCAGCATTGTAGAAGCCAATAGAATAAAGCGAGATTTAAAACTTGCAGCTGTGGTGCAGACGGGTTTGTTTCCGCGAGAAAACCATAGATATGCCTGCGGTCTCAATGTACCTATGCAGGGCGTTTCGGGCGATTTGTTCGATTTTGTAGAACGCAACGGCCATGTTTATTTCTGCATGGGGGATGTCTCGGGTAAAGGCATGAATGCAGCCCTGGTTATGTCCAAAACCCACAGCCTTTTTAGAAGTCTGTCCAGAAGTTCGCCAACACCTGCAGAATTGGTTGCCAGCATCAACCGTGAACTGATTGAAACGTCTGATAATGGCATGTTTGTCACCGCAATTATAGGCACCTATAACCCAGATACAAATCAACTTCTTGTCTGTAATGCAGGGCACGAGCCGGGACTCGTCGCCGGACCAGAAGGTGTTGATTATATTAAACCACACCTTCACCCAATGGGTATTATGGAAACAGCTTCGGAAGACATCGCACAGAGCCAGATTGATCTTACGAATGCCAGATTTTTTGCCTATTCAGACGGATTGACCGAAACCGAAATTAACGGCACCGCAATCGGCACGAAAAATCTTGCAGGCATGATTGCCGCGCACCAATCCATTGGCTTACCTAAACAGCTTGATCTTGTGATGCAGGAAATTAGGCAGAAAGCCGATCGTATTTTTGACGATTTGACAATTCTGGGGATTGGGAAATGACCCAATTAGCGATGACCATTACCAATGATGTTTTGTCCCTCCGCACCACCCGCCATACCTTGCGAGAGATGATTGCTGATACTGATTTTTCCTCCCGCCTTGACGATATTCTACTCGCAACAGATGAGGCCTTACAAAATTGCATAAGCCATGCGTTTGCACCGGACACGCAAGGAGAAATATTCATCAGCCTGGAGATTGATGAGACGTTGAGTATTTGTATTGAAGACACAGCGCCGCCGGTCGACATTTCCAGCATTAAGTCACGGGAGTTAGATGATATTCGCCCGGGCGGGTTGGGCGTTCATTTTATTAAAAGCCTCACCGATGAGGTGATATGGCAGCTTAAAAATGGGCGTAATTGCATTGAATTAATATGGAAAAAAAACTGCTGAAATTACCTTTTATTATCCAGCAAGGTCCCCTGCAGAGAAAATCGGCAAATAAAGTGCAACCACCATCAGACCAATCATCGCGCCTACAAAAACAATCATAATCGGTTCAATGATAGAGGAGAGCCCTTCCACAATCGCATCAAATTCCTCTTCATAATATTGCGCGATAGAGCTTAGCATTTCTTCCATATTACCCGTGCGCTCGCCGACAGCAAGTAATTGGGAAAAGGCGAGCGGAAAAACTTTCTCCTCACCGAATAATATTGATAGTTCAACACCGCTAAGTACTCGCTCACGCACCCTGTCAAAAGCATTCATAAACAAAATATTATTGGTCACAGATTTGGCAACATCCAGTGTATCAAGGACACTAACCCCGGCGGCAAAAAGATTTGCCATGAGGAGCGACCCCCGCGCCACGGTAGATTTAATAATGATATCTCCAAAAAGTGGCAATTTGAGAAGCATAAAGCACCACAAGGTGAAATAGGGCTTAACATATTTGGACAGCATTCGATGTGCAAACACCACCCCGAAAGCAATCGACAACACCCGTATAATATTATCTGTGTTCGACACCCAGATACTCGCATCAACAATCATTTGGGTCGGGCCAGGCAAATCCATCCCCATACCGTCATACATTTGCTGGAAAGTCGGGACCACATTTGTCAGCATGAAAAAGCTTATACCCAGCGTCACAGTCACGAGCACAACGGGATAAAACATCGCAGATTTAATACCGGCTTTAATTTTTGCCTGCTTTTCAAGAATCTCTACGAGCTTATCGACAAACTTATCGAGCTGACCGGAAATTTCACCTGCCTCAATCATATTGAGATAGACATTATCGAAATGTCTTTTTTGCCTTTTAAAAACCTGAGATAGAGATTTACCGTCATTGAGATCGTCAATCATTTCCCCGATAGTTCTTTTCATATTCGGGTTTTTTGTCTGGTCAGCAACCATGATGAGACTGTCCAATATCGGCAGACCAGCGCGGATCATCGTAGAGAGTTTCTTGGAAAACAGCATGATTTCCTTGGCGGGAATATCCCCAAAAGGCCCCCAAGTAATATCCATATTCAGGCCGGATTTTGACTTTGGTTTTTTCTCTTTTATTTTTTTGATGCGGATACGTTGAGCGCGTAATTCGGCGCGAGCTTTGCCGACAGTGGGCGCATCCATCTGACCTTTAATCTTTTTGCCCCGTTGGACACCTACATATGCAAAAACAGCCATTAATTAACCACCAAGACACGCGTATATTCTTCAACCGAGAGAATGCCGTCGCGAATATATTCCTTTGCAATTTCTTGCATTGTTTTAAAGCCGTCTAATCTGGCAGCTTCAAGAATTTCAGGTGCCTGGGCATTCGCAAGAATTTTCTCTTCAACGGGGGCTGTCACACGAAGCACTTCATAAATACCCTGACGGCCTTTATATCCAGTACCATTACATTCACCACATCCACCGCCTTTACGAAAATTGATATTTTCAATTTCCTCGGCATCAAAACCGATATTTTCTAAAACTTCTTCCGTGACCGTCGTATCAGGCACAAGACAAGACTGACAATTTTTACGTGCCAATCTTTGCGCGACCACAAGCGACAAGGCTGCAGAAATCATAAAGCTTGGCACACCCATATTACTTAGGCGCGTAATGGCAGAAATGGCATCATTGGTATGAAGTGTTGAAAGCAATAGGTGACCGGTCAAGGCCGCTTTGACAGCAATTTCAACCGTCTGTTGATCCCTAATTTCACCTACCAGAATAACTTCCGGATCCTGACGCAAAAATGCCCGCAATATCGACTCGAATGTCAGACCGATTTTTTCATTGGCCTGCACTTGCCCAAGACCTTCCAGATAATATTCGACCGGATCCTCAGCCGTCATAATGTTTTTACCAGGATGATTAATATGCTGTAGCGCTGCATAGAGTGTTGTCGTTTTACCAGAGCCTGTTGGCCCTGTGACCAGCACCATGCCTTGAGGTGCTGAAATGGCTTCGACAAGTTTGGTTAAATCCTCATCCGTAAAACCAATTTTATCAATACTTAAAGCCGGATCTCCTTTCAGAAGACGGATAACAATTCGCTCACCATTTTTGCTGGGTAGAACATTAAACCTTGTATCGACATCTTCGCCGTCTTTGGTTTTAAAGGTAATCGCACCATCCTGCGGCACACGCTTCTCGGAAATATCGCAATCCGCTAGAATTTTGAGACGCGTGGTAACAGCGGAATAATTATGGAACAGATAATTTGAATAGGAGTCCATAATTTCAAGGACGCCATTTATGCGAAAGCGTATGCGCGCCGTGTCACGAAAAGGTTCAATATGAATATCACTCACATCCAAATCTACGGAGGCTTGCAACATATCATCGCAAAAAGCTGCAACGAGTGAGGCATCCTCCACATTCCAGCGCGGTGTGCGGCGGCGTGGAGCAACAACCGGCTTATCACCCCTTTTATCTTTGGCAGATTCTGTTTCGGTTTGAAGGTTTTTAATATCTTCTGTTTCAAGACATGCTTCGAAATCGCTTAGCTTGATGATAAAAAATTCAACATTAAAATTCGTCAGGGCTTTGATTTGTCCGCCAAGAGTCGCTTTTGTTGGGTCAACAGCACCCACGCGCAAAAACCGGCCTTCCTTTGCTAGTGGGAGAATCCCCTCTTTTTTAATGAATTTAATCGGCAGGCTTTTGAGGATTTCCTTGTCTATTGTTTCTGGCGTTACAGATTTACGTCTTAATGCGTAAGCGCGTGACAGAATGGTCTGAATGACCTCTTCATCAAAACCGTTATGAATGAGACCTGAAAGAACTTCTGGGCTCTTGCCGTTTTGCTTGTTCATTACATCGCGCAATTCGTCCTGATCAAGCTGTCCGCCAGCCTGTAAGATTCTCAAAACACGATCCGCAACTTCTTTACTATAGCCTATCATGATGCCCCCAACTTACCGCGGCACACCTTCGGTGCTACCCTTTCGGCGTTTGGCCTCATTATCGACAAGTCGGTCAACAATCGCGGGGTTTTCAAGCGTCGGCACTTCCACACCTGCAGCGATCTGTCCAGCAGCTCCCGCAACAGCTGCTGCTTGTGCTTGACGTTGCGCCTGTGCGCGTGCCGCAAGTTCTTCTTGATCTACCTCAGGGAGATAATCAATCGGCAGGGTCAGCAAATGATCTTGAGCATCCGTTACGATAATTTCCTTATGAGTAATTTTCACAACTGTTCCCTCGGACGCTCCAAGCACCTGCCCTTCAGACAGATTATATGTCACCGTCTTGGTTTCTTCGATTTTAATATTTTTCTCATTCACATCGCCTTCATAAAAAACAATCGGCGAGACGCGAACAATCGCAGTGCTATCAAAAGTGTTCTGGCGTTCTTTGCCAGGCACTCTTTTTACGGCATCGCACATCAACCCATCACTTTTAAGCAAAACACAATATGCCTCGGCATGGTTTTGAGATTGCATGGGTCCTATATCAAGGTGATACGATGCGCCACCCGATTTATCGATTTCTTGACGCAAGACCATATCGGAGTCGAGATAATGTCGGTAGTCGGCGTAAAACTCTCGAGTCTCGCGCAAGGCATCTTCAAGATTGTCAAAACGGAAAATCCGTACATAGGGTTTGCGCGCCTTGCCAAGTTTTTCATTACGCCCCTTATTGGCTGCATCGAAGGAAACTGCATTAACTTTCATATCCTCCATAATGGTGCGGTCACGAATGGAGAGGGTCTGCCCGATATATAACCAGCCATTAGGGGCAATTTTATTTCTTTTTTTCAGTTCTGAGACAGGAATTTTATAGGTTCGCGAAAGTTTGGACAGCGTATCCCCCGGACAAATATTATGGATAAGGGTGCCATTATCTACCGGTGAGACATACAACTCGTCACGCCCGACGAGACTTTCAGCTTTCGAGACACCGTTCATGTCTGCAAGGTCAAGCCTATGAAGACGAAACTTGGCGAGAATATCCTTCTGAGTTTCATCATCGCCAGGGCGATAAACCCATCGTTTGCTGTTGGGATCAAAGAACAAAATTTCATTGGCGGTTTGTAACCCCGCCGTGTTCACATGAATGACAGGCAGTTCAGGAGCTTCTGAAACTAAAATACCGTCCAGCCGATAGCGCGGAATATCAAAAGCCTGACCGAAACCCGGCAGAACAGTTTGCCGGATACCTGTTTCACCATCTTCCGTCACACTCGTGGGCTGAACCTGGCCGTTTGCACGGCGTTGGAAACCCTCAAATGTTTCCAGCCGTTTCAGACCGCGCACGAACGGGTCATCATATTCAGGTTGTTTAGCCTCTTGCGCGCGCGCATATTGCACACCCGTCGTAACGCTCACAACCAACATAAAAACAGATATAGGATACAAAAGCCGACGCATTACTCTTTTCCGTTATATGCAACTGCCATTTTCAACCTGACTTTTAACAAATTTGATCCCGGTTTGGCAGTTAAATTCTCTTCAATGATGGCAACACTTTTCACTTCTTTAACAAAAATTTCCCGAATAGAACGATAGACCTCAAATCTACTCTCTAACTCGACAGTAACTGTATTGACCAGAACTGGCAGATTATTACCAACTATAAATTTATTTTCGGCATCAACATCATTGGTTATGGATATGATTTCAACGCCGAAACGCTCAAATGCAGCAAGGAAACGTTGCAGTAAAAAATCAAATCTTTCACGGTCGACCAGCGTTCCGGCAATATTCTCAGACCTTTTCTCGAGTAATTTAATCTGGGAGAGCAAGTCACTGGAACGTTTGTTATTTTTGGCAATCTGACCCTCAAAAATTGTAATTTCATCAGCTTTTCTGTTATTTTCAGATATGGTTGGCTGGATATAGGTAAAATTCAAAATCGGTGGTAACGCCGCTACCAGTAATAGGATAAAAGCAAGTATCGCTGTTTTCGGAATAGGTGACGAAGATGTCTCAGCCTCAAAAATTTTCCTCACAATACCCGGCGCATCAGCATCCGAAATACCGCTCGCCTTTCCGCCTTTAATTTTGTTCAGACCGGCAGCAAAACGCGATTTCACCTGCTCCAGACGTGAAACCAAAACAGATTTATCACCATCCTCAGCAGAGTCATCCTCATCAGTCTCATCTTCTACTGATGGTGTAGCAAAATCTGGCAATACATCTTGCATATCGCTAACCAATGTCGATAAATCCCCTGGCGCAGAGGCCGTATCCGCATAATCAGCTTCGACATCTGTCATAAGATGCATCAACCGATCACCGCCCCTATCCGGAATATCTAATTCATCCGTTAATGTTTCACCTTCATCAGCTTTATCGCTTTCACCAGTCTCTTCGAATGTTTTTTCGTCATTCTGTGCATCTATTTCACCGGAAGTAAAAGCATCGAATACCATGGCATTAAGTTCAGTCTGCTCTGAGGGATGATCATCTGCATCAGGATCATTTTGAGCTTCTTGAGCCTCGCCGGTTGCTTCAGCATCTATCGGGAGCGTGACATATTTCCGTGTTGCCTTGTCGGTCACCAAATCAGCAAGCAATGACTGAGCATCACTAGACAAATGTGACATGCCGTCAGTTTCTTCACGAAATTCTTTGCGTTGCGACGAGGACATCCGCTAACCCTTCTGACGTATTATGGCGTTAATGGTGAAACGATAATAACCGCCGGTTTTTTGCTGTGTTATCGGCGCTTGTGTCGCGAGGCCGCTTTTCACCAATTCTGCAGCAAATGTGCTGATAGCAGAACTGCTCAGCGACAATCCCTCCAAGGTCACAGACCCATCGCTCTTAATGTCTAATTTTTGCAACTCAGCGTCTTGCGGTAACATGGTCGCAAGGCTGGACATAAAAATTGTAAACCCCTTAGGTTCAGTGAAGTCGCTGACTTTTTTCTCATTATCCCTGAGCTTCTCAAGTTTTTTGGTAAGACCTTTGTAGCGGATTGCTTCTGTCTGAGCCTCCCCCTCTAACGCTTCATAAGCGGCAACTTTGGATGACGAATTGACCAGCTCTGGTATATTGGTAATTCCCATCATGAGAGCAGAAACAAGAAAAACCACACACACCGCCGCCATGAGTAATTTATTGACAGCCGCAAATTGTCGGAAAGTTCGAATATTCCCGCTATTAGGCAGGAAATTAATATCCAGTAATCTTTTATAACGCAGGCTATCATCATAACCCGCAATATTGATGCTTTGAGTGGCAAGCCCTAGCGCCGAGGTAAATACGCTGCTGTTATTAAAATAATCCACGAATTTAGCTTGATCCGGAGGTACTTCAATATCGTCAAGCAACTCAATTTTCTTAAGCCGGAGATTACCGACCCTGTCGCGCAGAAGCGTTTCAACATTACCAATATTTTTATGCTCGCTAACCAACCAAAAGGATTTAATCGTCGGAAAGTTTTTCACCTCATTGAGATAAGCAATCGCCTGATTGATGTGTTCACCTACCCTGATACCAACCTCATCCCAAAATTCGCCGGATATGTCGTCCAGTTCCTCAAGTTCTAACAGCAAAGCATCATCGAATTCACTGACGGAAATCGGGAAAATTTCAATGTTATTTTTTGTAAAGCCAATAACTGCATTATGACCGGGACATAAATGAACGATGAGCTGGGGTTTTTGTAAATCATCAAATGATAATTTCGTGTAAATACCATTAACCAACGAAAAAGCTTCATTCTCAATATAAACAGGCATAAGCCCAGCTTCGATCAACAAATCCGTATAGCGCTTAACTGTGGTTTCAGGAATGCTTGAAAAAAGCACCGTTGTACGGTCTTCATTTTCATTAGCACTTAATATTTGGTAGCGCACAATCCTACCTTCAAGATCGTTTAATTCGGGATCATTATCCCCCCAAAAACCTTCAATTTGTGCTTCATCTTCCAATTCTTCAGGCAACATGAAAGGCAAATTAAGTATCCGCGTGTCAAATTGGGAAAATGGAATCGAAATACCTGCATCAAGACCGGTTACATTCGCTTCAATGCGGACTTGTCTGGTCTGATTGACGAGATACTCGAAATCTTCTTGAAGTGGCGCGTGCTCCACATCTCGACCAAGCGACCAGGTGACAATCCGGTCAAGGCACCAGCCATCGGGAGAAGAAGCATCCACAGCCGGGTCAAGTTGCAAAACCGAGATAGAGTCAGGATGGATTTTAACCGCAACAATGTTATCCTGAACTGAATGGATTTTACTTGCCGCTTGTACGGCACTACTGAGAAACGCCTCGGACCTACTCATATAAACTGCTCAATCAACAACACACCCCTAGCTTGTGAACGTGAAATGCTCAGAAACCAATAAAGCCAGTATTTGTTTCACCGTTAAGTGATTCGTTTCTTATTAATTCCTAGCATATTCTGAGGGATAATTTTACAACAATATGAAGGATTTAACCGTATCGGGAGTGGTTGCCATTAAGCAAAGCATCAGCCATGGCACGGGTTTTTTCTCTCGAGCCACTTGATGACCCGAAAAAATACGCAATAACTTGGTCTGCTTTGGCAGAAACATAGCCGACGAGGGTGCCAGAAAAGGCCGCCGTCGTACTATCAAGATAATTGAGACCATTCATCAAAATATAAGCAACTGTGGCAAATGTTATCTAAAGTAAAAATTTTCTTGAAAGAAGTTATTGATTTGGGCCTTTTGGTTGTCGCTCTTGGTGTAATCCTATAGGTCATTTTTGGAAATTCCGTTCCATTCGTTGGCGGTGACATTGTGAATAATATGCTGAGCATTATCGGGCAACTTGGCGATGGTGGTCTGGTTGGCTTGATTGCGCTTGGTATCATTATTTATCTTATAAATAAGCAAGCAGTCTGATAAAAATCTAATTTTCGTATCTTACCCCGTATCCTTCTGGGTACGGGGTTTTTTTTGAAGCTTATGTCCAAAATTTATGTCACCTTAGGGGAGCTTTGCGCTAATAAAGGGGACGTTATGCCAAAAGCTGCAGATCAAGCATATTTAATCATTCGTGAAGCCATTCTTAACGGTAAACTAAAAGAGGCTGAAAAAATTGTTGAGGAAGATCTGGTTGAGCTTTGTCAGGTCAGCCGTACTCCCGTCCGCGATGCATTGAAAAAACTGAATTATGAAGGTTTTATCACGCTCAAAGAAAATCAGGGGGGGTGGGTTCGTCAATGGTCAAAGGAAGAGGTCAGGGAAGTTTTTGAAGCCCGCGCCCTTGTAGAAGGCTATATTATCCAGCTCACTTCCGATAAGGTACAGGAGGAGGATATCGCCTTTCTCACAAACAACGTTGCAGATCTAGAAAATAATATTTCCGCTCATATTGCTGACAATGAAAATGTCGAAAGCATTCTTCCTTTATTTTTGGAAAATAACCGTGCTTTTCATGACAAGCTCTATGAAATATGTCGCAATGACCGCCTTCGAAATTTAATGTTTGCGCTATCCCCGCCACCTCTTGTTCACCGGACGGCAAAGGTGTTTGATTTTGAGCGTATACAACAATCCTGCCATGACCATAAAATGATTGTCACGGCACTAAGGTCCAACGATAGAAAATGGGCACAATCCGTCATGCAAGCGCATATTCTCGCTGCGGCTGATAGTTATGCCGAACATTTTAATGATTTCTGATTTTTCTGTTATTTACCTCTTTTTCTCTTGCCAAAGACGGCCGGTCAGAGTACCCATTAGATTGTATACAATTTAGTTAGGTTTAAATATATGAAAAAGCCACTAGAAGGCATAAAAATGCTCGATTTAACGCATATGCTCTCCGGGCCATATGGCGCAATGATTATTGCTGACTTGGGAGCTGACACTGTTAAAGTTGAGCCCCCCAAAACAGGCGAAGGCACCCGTCGTCTGCTTGAAAAAGACCCAAATAATTCGATTGACGGCATGGGTGCATATTTTTTTACACTAAACAGAAATAAACGCAGTGTCACACTGGATTTGAAAAGTGAAGAAGGTCTGAGCCAGTTTTATGAGCTCGTGAAAGTTGCTGATGTCGTGATGAATAATTTTTCGGCAGGTGTCACTAAGAAATTAAAAATTGACTATGAAACACTGTCGAAAGTTAATCCACGCATCATCACCTGTACCGTTACCGGTTTTGGTGAGACAGGCCCTGCATGTAAACGTCCAGCGTTTGATCAAATTGCCCAGGCACTTGGCGGTGGCATGTCTATAACAGGTAATAATCCCGAGGATGTAATTCGTGCTGGTATTCCTATTGGAGACCTGGGAGGCGGCATGTTCGCTGTAATGGGTATTCTTGCTGCTATTAATGCTCGTCATACTACCGGCAGAGGCCAACATGTAGATATTTCAATGTTAGACTGCCAGCTTAGCATGATGAATTATATGGCAACGATGCATTCCATGTCAGGTGATATTCCTGGACCGTTGGGCAATTCTCATTTTGTGCATGTGCCTTACAACACCTTTAAAACCAAAACAGACATGATTGTAATTGCGTGTGTCGGAGACCAATTTTGGCCTCCACTATTAGACCTTCTGGACGATGAAGAATTGCGTGATAGTAGATTTGAATTTGCTCCATCAAGATTAAAAGAAAAAGCATATATTGAAGAGCGTATAAATAATGTTTTGATAAATGAAAGAGCTGGATACTGGTTAGAAAAACTTGAAGATAGCCGAATTCCCTGTGCAAGGGTAAATAATGTTTCCCAAGCCATGTCTGACCCACAAATTATAGCACGTAATATGGTCGTTGACCTTAAACACCCATTAAAAGGAAGTGCACAAGTTCCAGGTAATCCAATAAAATTATCTGAAACAAATGAAGACAGTTATTCACCTCCACCTTTACTTGGTGCGCACAATGATGAAGTCTTGAAAGAATGGTTGAATAAAGATTAACAACTGAACAAAATTCGGAGCACCCCAAAATGGATGATAATTTTATTTTTGTTAACGATGTCGGCCCACGTGATGGTTTACAAAATCAAACTATTGATGTTTCCCCTGAAACACGAGTTAAGCTTATTGAAAAACTTCTTGATGCAGGCGTTCCTGGAGTTGAGGTTGCAAGTTTTGTAAGCCCAAAAGCTGTGCCGCGCATGGCAGGTGCGGGAGATATTGTAAGCGAGCTTAAAGATAGTCCAGCAGCTCTTAGTGCGCTGGTGCCTAATTTAAAAGGCTACGAAATGGCCCGAGTTTCCGGTGCAAAAATTATTTCTGTTGTGCCGTCTGCAACTGAAACCATGAACCGAAAAAATATTAATATGGGCTATGAGGACATACTGGCGCTCAGTTGTGATCTTATGCGACGTGCAAAAGATGACGGTATAAAAGGTCAAGCTTATGTCTCGGTGGCGTTTGAGTGTCCTTTTGAGGGGCAAGTATCTCAAGACCGTGTGATGGAGATGACAGAAACCCTGCTGGAGGCTGGGGCTCAAGAAATTATCATTGCCGACACCATCGGTGCTGCGAACCCAGCACAGGTTAAAAGCTTATTTGACCGCCTCACTGCTTCATTCGATAAAGAAATTCTTGCAACACATTTTCATGATACCCGTGCAATGGGACTTGCCAATGCATACGCTGCCATTGAGTGCGGTATCAGAAAATTCGATGCCTCGATTGGTGGTCTTGGTGGTTGTCCATTCGCACCGGGTGCAGCTGGTAACTTAGCTACGGAAGATCTTGTCAGCATGGCGCATCAAATGGGCTTTGAAACAGGCATTGATGAAAAGGCTCTGCTAGAGACTTCGCATTTTGCCGGTGAAATTATCGGACAGCAAATTGGTGGACGCATGGCCGGATGGATGACTTATCAGATGTCAAAATAAACAAACAGTTTCTCAATAAAAAACCCCCGCCGCAAAACGCGACGGGGGTTTAATTTTGTAGATAGTCTGGCTTAGAAACTCAGGCTGGCCTCAACACCGACCAGACGACGTGCGCCCGGTGATACGAAAGAACCGGCAAATTCTGCAGCAGGAATTACCTCAGCTAAAAACTTCTCATCAAATAGGTTTCTAGCATAAGCAGAGACCTTAAGATTACCGTTTGTGATACCTATACGTGCGTTCATTACTCCGTATTCATCACGTTCAGCGATTGAGAAATCACTAGGAGCAAAGCTAGCCCACTGCGATGTTGTAACACCCTGCACAGTATGGAAGACTGTAGGTCCGGTAATTCTATAATCAAAGCGGGCAGTTAGCTCTGAACCATTATTAAGTTCTTTTGAAAAATCCGCGCCAATATTAATAGTATACTCGGAAGTATAGGGTGACTTGTTACCAACTGTTGATGGACGAGCTGAGTTAGAGGTAATTTCACTATCGAGATAGTTCACTGAACCAAACAAAGCTAACTCATCGTTAAGGTCATATTTTAAACTACCCTCTACACCCATAATTTCAACTTCATCAATGTTATTAACAACTCTCAATAGACCAAATGTACCGACGAAAAACTCAAAGAACTGCATATCTTCAACTTCTGTGTAATAACCAGCAAGCTCATAAGTAAGGTCTCCAGTGGTGCCTTTAACACCGAGTTCAAATGCTGTAGATGTTTCTTTCCGATAATTATCAGCAATCGTAACCTCGGAATTCACAGGAACAGCATCAACTAAAGTAGGCCCGTTTACAAGATTATTCGATATAATCTGTGCAGCACCAGAGTTATTGAAACCACCTGACTTGAAACCAATACCTGCATTAGCATAGATATTTGTTTCATCATTAACTGCATAGTTCATAGAAATTTTAGGTTGCAGTTCGTCGTAAGTTTCACTGTCAGAAGGTATTGCAGTTAAAACGCCATCACCATCAACATCCTGACCTGGATTAAGAGCTCCCCCAGTAATTGGGTCAGCAACTAGAGGCACAAGATTATCTACTTCTCGATCTTCTTCATCATATCTAATTGCAAATCCAAGATTTAGGTTTTCTGATGCTTCGTAATCAATGGATGCAAATATAGCCGTAACCTCAGTGGTAAAATCATCATGATACAACTGAGATGTTGGGTTAACTGATGTGGGGCCATTATACAGGCTGTAAAGCACACCCTGCCCGAGATCGGCGCCAAGGCTAACACCAACTTCCCTATCTATATCAAGATAGTAAACTCCAGCTTGCCATTGCAGAGGGCCATCTGAGTTACTAGCCAGTCTTGCCTCAACACTGAAATCTTTTTGATTTCTGACCTGATATTGTGAACCATCACATGTTGTTGGACTGTAAGGTCCATACGGGAGAGCAGCAATTGCAAGTGACCCAGGACTATTTAGTGCAAATGCAGCGTTAGCAGCAGTCGTAGCTGCACATTGTGCGGCTGATTCAGTAGCAGCAGCTGTTCCAGAAACTGCGGCTAAAGAATACCGAGCAAAATCAGCTGAGGTTCCATCGGCCATCAAATCCTGCTCAACTTCATTGTAAAGCATCCAAGCCGTCAAGGTATGATTTTCCATTTCATGATCAACTTTAGCTGATATCTCAACTGTTTCCTGATCATTAGTAGGTATTATATTTCCGTAATAAGCGTCGCCATTTTCTTCAAAATCAATACTATTTACATCTTGAGTAAAGAGTGGACCAAACGCTGGTAACTGGAATGCTGCACGGAAGTTGATCGAAGCACTATCAACTTTTGCATATCGTGCCTTTAAATCCCAAGTAGTTGAGTCTAACTCAACCATCAAACGGGTATCAATTCCGTATTGCTCGGCATTGTCAACGACATCTTGGTTTAGGAACCTATTGGTATAAAATCCATCAGTTTCTGATCTGTTAAATGAAACCACAAAACCAGAGTTAGTTCCCAAAGGACCTGAGAGGTAACCTGAAGCAGTTTGAGTGCCATGCTCTCCAAGACCGACTTTCAACTTACCAGTATATTCATCACTGGGCTTTAAAGTGGAGAGTACAACAGCACCAGCAGCAGCATTGCGTCCGTAAATAGCGCCTTGAGGTCCTTTAAGAATCTCAACCTGGCTCATAGTACCGTGGTTTTGGTTAAGTTGAGCTGTATTTGTTTTCAAAATTCCATCAACCACTAATGCGACAGAACTTTCAGCATCCCTTGCACCATTCATGCCACGAATGTTGATTTGAGTGTCCCCAACTTCTGCAGTACCGGTAACAATGGTAACACCAGGAGTTAGTTGAACAAAATCTTCAGCGATTTGAGCACCAGTTTTTTCCAGAGCATCAGCTGTTAAAACGCTAACTGAAGCAGGAACATCACGAAGGCTCTCTGTTTGACGCCGCGCAGTAACAACGATTTCGTCGATACTTTGAGCACTTAATGGTAAAACTGGCATTACCACAGCCGCAGCACAACCAGACAAGATTAATGTCTTGAAGTTTTTCATTTGAATCCCCCTAAGGATAAAAAGTATACAATTTTTATATCATTTTAGCCTAAGCGGATAATTTACGCATGTAAACTAAAATGGTACAGCCCATTAGTCATAAGTTTATTGTATAAAATATCTAATTCGATATTGAATACAGTCAAATTCTTATAAGTTGTTATTATTAAAAGATTTTCTAACATAATAAAATATTTAATGGTTAAATTTATAAGATGCTAAATAACTTTCATTTCAGAGCTTTAAAAAAATTGTTGTTTTAATACAACACTTTTAACCACTGTTTGAGAAACCGAAATACCAACAAGTGATCAAATCTTGTTTTTTGTTAAATTAATTTGGCCGAGCGAATACATTAGTACATACTAATATGAAATTTTATTTATTTAAATTTAGTAAAAAATTTAGCTTAATAAAATCCAAACAGAAGTGATAATAAAGGCAATTCCTAGTATTTCTGTTTTTCCAATTTGTTCTTTGAAAAACCAGAAACCAAAAGCCATGCTGAAAATAATCTCTACCTGACCCAGCATTCGCACTGGCGCGACACCAATCAGGCTAAAAGCCACAAACCACATAAAGGTGGTTATAGCTGCCACAGTTCCAGCAAAAAATGAGACACGCCAACTGGCTAGACAAGCAAAAAATTCACCTTTACGCCAAATCAACAGAGCGGCTCCCATAATCAGCGTCTGTATTGCTACAGCCAGAAAAGATGTGAGCACAGCCCGATGAAGTACATCTAAGAAGGGTAAGTAATCCATCGCGATACGGAAGAAAACCGAACACCCACCTAGCGCAAGACCGGCAAGCAGACCAAGGGCAACAGAATTTGCCTTTTGTCGCCAATCAGATTCAGCGCTCTCTTTATTTCTGCTTAGAGATATAATGTAGACGCCCAGAAAACTGATTGAAATAGCAATAACGACCTTAATATCTGGTACAAGCGACAATAAAATGAGTTCAAAGAGGGCGGCCTGAATAGCATCGGTTTTGGACAGAGCAATCGAGGTGGCAAAATTTCTTTGTTCAAAGGCTTTGCCGAGAATAATCGTAAAAAGAATTTGAACAATCGCCGCAGGAACTAACCAAACATAAAATTCGACAGGCAAGTGAAGGGCTCGAACATCATAATCCTGGAAGATTAATATCAACAGAAGAAGCGATGCGGGAAAGCCGAAAAGGAAACGCACATAGGCACTGCCATAGAGGCCTAGTTCCTGCCGGTAACGTTTCTGAATAACGGATCTTAATGCTTGTCCAAAAGCCGCCGTGAAAGTGGCGAGGACCCAGAAAATACTCTCCAAAGGAGACTCATCCTTATCTTATTCAGTGCTTTTTTAAAGCACTCTACTCTGCAGCCTTATTATCGGCATTATCAGAAACCAAGTCATCACCATGACAGCCTTTTGCACAACAGCGTCCTGGCTGACGGTCAATCTTCATGCCCTTTCCAAGCTCAAGTGCATTGCGATCAAATAACGCCTGAACAAGG
Organism: Candidatus Micropelagos thuwalensis; assembly: GCF_000469155.1. Taxonomy (NCBI): domain Bacteria; kingdom Pseudomonadati; phylum Pseudomonadota; class Alphaproteobacteria; genus Candidatus Micropelagius; species Candidatus Micropelagius thuwalensis. Next base: position 381,483 of record NZ_AWXE01000004.1, read on the forward strand.
TCGCGTCTTGCCTGAACATCATAGTTTCGTAAAATTTCAAGTTTCATAGCTTCTGGAGACCCGCCGCCATGGAGACTGATAACCGAATACCAACCGCCAGTTTCTGATGCTGTTAAATCCTCAATAAAGCGCGCTACATTTGCTCTATGCTCATAGGTTACATCAGGGTTGCCGCGTAATACATCTTGCAGGACTGCTGCTGTTGTGGGGTTGTGGTCTTCATCTGGGCCAGGGAGGGCTACAACCAAACCACCGGAAAGATCATGCGCCAGACGATGCATGTCATAAATTTGGTTTGCTAGTAAAAGCTTGCCAATGTTGGCATAAATTTGGTCGGGGCGGAAATTACCCGCTTCATCATGAACACCCATCGTAGAGGCGGCGATACCGCAGGCATAAAAACCCTCTGTAATTTTAATTAAATCGACCATTTTTTCGCGCATATGGCCTTTTTTCTCGACATCAAGCCCATTGGCTTCAGACATCATGGCACCTGCCCCAATCAGCAAATCACCAAAACCTGCCCGTGCACCAATACAGCTATGGCGGTGATGCGTGGCGTAATGCGTTGTCATAATATGCGCTTCTTCAGTTTCGCCATCAATAAACACTTTATCGTAAGGCACGAATACATTATCAAAATGCGCAACACCGACTGCTTGAGCAAATTTGGCACTCATTTTGGCTGCAGGATTTTCAGGGCGACCAGCTGGACGCGCTACAATTGTAATGCCTTCCGCATCGACTGGAACGGCGCATGCTAAAGTAAAATCCTTATCGTCTTCCTGCATCCGGCGGCAGGGCATGACCAAAAACTCATGCATATAAGGCGCGCCGGTAATGATGGCTTTCACGCCTGAAATCACAATGCCGTCTTTACGTCGCTCGGTGACGTGAACATAGGCGTCACGAACTTCTTGTTGGGACGGGCGTTTTGACCTATCACCTTTACCGTCTGTCATCGCCACACCGACAGAAAGATCATTTTCCTGGACATGTTGGATATAAGCCAGCAGACGATCATGGTTTTCGCCACCCGTACGCTCGCTAATCCGCCATGTTGCTTCATAAAGCGCGTTAAACGCATCATGTGTCAAATAACGCTGGGCACAACCGGCAAATTGGCAGGTCAGGCGAACAGCTTCGAGTTTTTCAAGCAAATCCTGCCGACTGCGATTAATCGCTAGGAGACGGTTCGTCGTTTCGCCATTGACGCCTTTTGCTGTCATCATATCTTTATAATCATCGACAAGAGCGAAATCATAGGTGATTCCAGTGGCATTCACACCCGGTGCAAAGCCAGGTTCATCGGCTACTGACTCCACCAGTTTACCACCTAAATAGACTTTTGGAGATAAGCGGCGGAGAGATTCTCTGTATTCTTCAGATGTCATGAGCATAGCATCACCTTTACGTTTGAATTTTTAACATAGTTCAGTTATAGAAAACAGTCCAGCATATAGTCTGGACAATTGGAGAATATAATGACGCAAGCTCAAACAGATGAAAATATCCGCCCGGCCCCCGGCGCGCTCAACGGCTTAAAAGTCCTGGATTTGGCAACTTTTATAGCTGGCCCTTATTGCGCGACATTTCTGGCAGAATTTGGCGCAGACGTTGTCAAAGTTGAACTCCCTGGCTCAGGCGATCCGGTAAGAAAATTCGGAACCCCTACCGAATGCGGGGATACGCTGGTCTGGATGAGCGAAGGCAGAAACAAAAGATCGATTGAGTTAGATTTACGTTCTCCTGAAGGGGCGGATACACTTAAAAAACTTGCCGCTGAAGCAGATGTTTTGTGTGAAAATTTTCAAGTCGGCACCCTTGAAAAATGGGGGCTTGGCGCTGATGTCCTGCAAGAAATAAACCCTGGCCTGATTATTGCGCGAATAACCGCATATGGGCAGACTGGTCCTTATCGAAATCGACCTGGCTTTGGACGTATTGCTAATGCATTTAGTGGTATATCATACCTGTGCGGCGAACCGGACGCCCCACCCGCCTCGCCTGGTACTGCAACCTTGTCAGATTACATGTCGGGTGTTTATGCAGCATTAGGCGTTCTTGTCGCCCTGCAATCTCGCGAAAAAACAGGAAGCGGACAAATTGTCGACGTCGGCCTTTACGAAAGTGTTTTCAGAATTCTTGACGAGTTAGCGCCAGCTTATGCCTACAAAGATTTTGTACGCGAACGGATGGGCGCGGGAACAGTCAATGCTGTACCGCATAGTCATTACCCGTCCAAAGACAGATTGTGGGTGGCGATTGCGTGTACGAATGACAAAATTTTTAATCGCCTCGCCAACTTAATGGATAGAAATGACGTCACCGGTGACGGCATTTATGGGACAATCGCAATGCGCGAAGCGAAACGCGCTGAGGTGGATGCTTTTGTAACGAACTGGACAACAGGCTTAACCCGCGATGAAATTCTGAAAGCCTGTGAAGGCGCCGAAGTACCCTGCGGCCCAGTTTATTCTATCGAGGAAATTTTCAACGACCCACAATATAAAGCGCGTGAAAATCTCGTCGAAATAAACGATCCCCGCCTTGGCTCTATAACACTACCAAATGTCTGCCCCCGCCTCACCGAGACACCTGGTCAAATTAGCTGGGCAGGTCGTGCATTGGGTGCAGATACGCAAGATGTTTTAAAAGACTGGCTCGGCGAATAGCTGCCAATTAGGATGGCGTTCTAGCCGTAAGTTTGTGCGAGCCGCCTAATGGCATACGCTTTTTCGACAATCGGATAATCAATAAAATAACCATCGACCTGAATGGAAGCAGATCCTGCCGCCTCGGCAGCCTCAAAAGCAGAGATAATTTTTTCCGCACGTTCAATCTCCGCTGTGTCCGGCATAAAGCCCTGATTCACAGAAGGCACCTGCTTAGGATGAATACATAATTTACCCTGGAAGCCGTATTTTACTCCGGTTTTGACAGACTCTTCAAAACTATCTTCATCTTTGAGATCGATGTGAACAGTGTCAATTGGTGGTTCCAAACCTGCATCACGTGCGATTAAAATCATGTGACCACGCACATAGGAAAGCTCACCCTCATCCGCACTCCACTTAATACCAACATCACGCGTAAAGTCACCGGCACCAAAAGAGAAGCGCTTCATTCTGCCGGGTTTTTTGCAAAGAGACTCAAGGTTTTTCATGCCCTTGGCGGTTTCGATAATGGGCATAAGATCAATACGACCCGGTGGCAATTCGCGTTCTTTTTCATATTCCGTTATTGCCCAGTCAACTGCAAAAAGTTCTTCAGGGTTTTCAAGCTTTGGCAACACAATGCCATCCAGCCATGGGCCGATAACTGTATCTAAATCGCGGAAGCAATAGGGCGTATCAATCGCATTGACCCGAACATACCCTTTGCCATCATGCGGCTTTTTCAAAACATCAATTACAGTTTGTCTTGCTTCGACTTTATCAGCATCCGCACAGGCATCCTCAAGATCAAGAATGACAGCGTCAGCACCATAAGTAAAAACCTTGGCCAACTTGTCAGGATGATTTCCAGGCACGAATAGAAAACTTCGAATCCCTGTGAATGGTCGCAGATTATCTTGGGACATTCTTATCTCCTGTAACTCATATTAAAAGAATAGGTAAATCTGCTGGCTGGATGTTCACTAACCGATACTTCGAATAGACGCCCTCCCGCATCCCGGTAACGCCTGACAATTATGATTGAAGAACTCCCAGCTTCTACATTCAATCTTGACGCACGTTCTTTGCCAAGGCTGCCTGCCATAATTTCAGCATTTATTTCATTTGCCCGTAGCCCAAAATTTTCTTCAATGATTTTAAATACCGGTCGATCAGGTTTATTCACATCTTTTAGTGAGAGATTGATTTCTTTGGGAACATAAATATCAGTGATACAAAATGGCGTTTTATCCTGCGTAACCCTGAGGCCTTCCAATCGCGTCCATTCTGTCCCGGGCGTGGTTTTTAAAAAATTTGCGAGTGAAATATCAGCTTCTATTGAACTGGATTTGGTCATATGCAAGACCGTGTCCTGCGGATATTGAAACAACTCCTCAAAACCCTTGATTTCTTGGACGATAAGTTCAACAGGCTTGTCGGATAAAAGAATAGTTCCGCGTCGCCTATGTCGGCTAATCATACCCATTTTTTCAATTTCTCTGAGTGCGGCTCTAATAGTAAAACGACTAACATTAAAGCTTTCAGACATGGCCTGTTCGGAGGGAAGTTGTTGTCCTAACTCATAATGACCACTTGTGATCTGGCTAACAAGTATATCGGAAATTTCCGAATATCTGGCTTTGTAAGTTTTTTTTTGCATTTAAATAACAATCTAGCTTGATTTATTGGTCTGTATCATTGATGCTATTATTGTTAAACAAGCATTCAGAATATTACTAGTAGAAAATATCCTTTAACACTTGGGGGAATAAAAAATGTTTAAAGTAGGAGTTGATGTAGGTGGAACTTTCACTGACGTATTGTTGGTCGATACAAAATCATCAAGTTTTTTTACATCCAAAGTACCATCAACACCTGAGGACAGTTCCAAAGGCGTTTTGAACGGTATTAAGAAAGCCTGTGACTTGGCCAATGTAGATATGGCAGATATTGAGGTCATCACACACGGAACAACGGTCGCAACCAATGCTATTTTGACCGGGAGAGGCGCAAAAGTTGGTCTTGTAACAACAAAAGGATATGGACAGGTTCTGCAGATTGCGCGCTCTTATGTGCCGGGCGGTCTAGGTGGCTGGCTCTATTATCAAAAGACTCCTCCGCTTGCTCCATTGGAATATACAATTGAAGCTGATGAGCGTATGGGCGCTGATGGTGTGGTTGTTCAGAATCTCGACGAGGATGCTCTCAGAACCTCACTGGAAGGTTTAAAAACAAAAAATATTGAAGCCCTGACAATTTGTCTCATCAACAGCTTCTCAAATGATGCCCACGAACGTCGCATCAGAGAGATTGCCAGCGAGGTCATGCCGGATATTCCTGCATCAATCTCAAGTGAAGTTATTCCTGAACTTCAAGAATATGAAAGAACGATTACCACAGTTGCCAATTCTTATGTGCGTCCTGAGGTTGAAAAATATATATCTAATCTCGAAGCTGAATTTGGTGAAAAAATGAATGGCGCGAGCTTGTCGATCCTGAGATCCGACGGTGGTCTTGCAACCGCCCCTTCAGCGGCCAATTTTCCGGTGAACCTCCTTATGAGTGGTCCGGCTGGTGGCGTTTCAGGCGCGATCTGGGTTGGTGAACAGGCTGGCATTAATAATGTCATAACCTTTGATATGGGTGGCACATCCACAGATGTGGCGCTGATTGAAAACGGTCAGGCCCTTGTCCGCCGTGAAACAACTGTAGGTGATGTGACTGTCCGCGCCAGTGCGTTGGATGTGCGCTCTATCGGTGCCGGCGGCGGTTCAATCGCCCACGTACCAGAATTAACCAAAGCTCTGCGTGTCGGCCCTGAATCTGCCGGCGCTGTCCCCGGGCCTGCGGCTTATGATAAGGGCGGTGAAAACCCGACGGTTACCGATGCCAATGTCGTCCTCGGCTATCTGCCTGAAAACCAGAAGCTCGGCGGCGACATGAATATTCGTAAAGATTTAGCCGAAAAAGCTGTTCAGAAAGTTGCTGATGCGTTGGGATTGACTGTTAACGAAGCCGCTGAAGGTATTGTCAAAATCGTCAATGAGCGCATGTTTGGAGCCGTTCGTCTTGTATCGATTGAAAAAGGGTATGACCCTCGTGACTTCTCCTTGATGGCGTTTGGTGGTGCTGGACCTCTGCATGCCAATGCACTTGGTGAGTTGACGCAATCATGGCCTGTTATAGTACCGCCAGGTCCAGGCATTCTTTGCGCATATGGTGATGCGACAACACGTTTGAGAAACGAAGCGTCAAAAACCATCATCGTTAATATGAAAAATGCTGATGGCGGTAAAATCGCTAACGATCTTAGTGAATTAGCGCAAAGTGCTGGAGACGGCCTGACTATTTCCGGTAATAATGATGCCGTTAACCTCGATCCGAAAACTCTGGAATATCGTTATGAGATAGATATCAGATATTCCGGTCAGGGTCTGGTACTTACCGTGCCCGTGTCTCTGGACGATGTAAAAGCCGGCAAATTTGAAGCCGTCGCTCAAGATTTCGACGAGATGCACGAACAACTTTTCACATTCCGTCTGGATGCTGAAAAAGAATTCGTCAATTTACGCGCTATCGTTCTCGGCCCGCCATCGGATGTTGAATTATCCGACTCGGGCGAAGCGTCGTCCGGATCGGTTGATGACGCGATTATTATGGATCATGAAATTTTCCATAATGGGGAAATGCATAAAGCGAAAGTTTATGACCGCGCCAAACTTGACCCCGGGCACATTGTTAACGGCCCAGCCGTGATCACTGAAATGGACTCAACAACAGTTGTGTTCCCTGGCCATGAAGCCAAAGTTGACAGCCGTCGCAATTTGTTGCTGTCACCTAAATCCTGAAAATTGGGAGATTAATATCATGCATGAGAAAATTCTCGAGACAAACAAAACCCCTTACAACCGGTTAGATGTTGACCCCATCACACTGGATATTATCGAAAACGCGCTTCGTAATACGCGTGAACAGATGGATGCAACACTTTTCCGCACAGCCATGTCACCGGGCATTCGTGAACAGGGCGACGCCTTTCCGATGATTGCCAATGTCGATGGCAAAATGGTTGTTGGACAATTCGGTTCGTTTATTCACGGCTTCATGGAAGCTTTTGAAGGCGTCATTGAAGAAGGCGATATGATCTTCACCAACGACCCTTATAGCTGTGGCGGTGCGGTGAGTCACTTGAATGACTATCTTGTCATTAAACCGGTTTATAAAGATGGTCGCCACCTCTGCTGGGCGGCGCATTTTGGTCACATGACCGATATTGGCGGTCGTGCACCAGGTTCATTGCCGAACGAAGCTCGTGAGATTTTTGAAGAAGGTGTGGCTGTGCCACCCGTCAAGATTTTCAGAAAAGGCGAATTACAAGACGATATTATTAAAATTGTTCTGCGTAACTCGCGTATGCCGCATTGGAACGAAGGTGACTTCAAAGGCGTTATTGCCGCCTGTAACATTGCAGAACGTCGTTGCATTGAAATGGCCGAACGTTTTGGTGATGATGTTTTTTATTCTGCACTTGACGAATTGCTGGAACGGAATTGCCGCGCCATGCAAAAACTAATCATGGAAACAGTGCCAGAGGAGGTTCAAACCTTCGAAGATTACATTTGTGATGATGCGCTGGGATCCGGGCCATATAAAATCAAATGCTCAATGTGGCGTGAAGGCGAAAAAGTCATTTTCGACTTTGACGGAACCGACCCTCAAAGTCCCGGCTCGATTAACTTCCTGCTGAATGAGGAAATGTTCAAGATGTTCTGCGGTACATTTATGATTTCCGCATTTGATCCACAAATTCTCTTCAATGACGGTTTTTACGACTATATGGATGTCCGCATCCCTGAGGGGTCTTTGCTGAAACCAACACGTCCAGCAGCACTTTCATGCCGGACACATGCACTGGGACGTATCTTTGATGTTCTCAGTGGGTTGCTTGGTCAAGGAAATCCTGACTTCCTTTGTGGTGCCGGGTTCTCTGACAGTCCGCACTTCATGTATTCCGGTTATGATAAAAATGGCGAATGGTATCAGCTTTACCAAATTGGTTTTGGTGGTATTCCGGCAAGGCCAATTGGTGACGGGCCTGATGGCCATTCACTATGGCCAGGCTTTAAAAACGTGCCTAACGAGTTTCTTGAGGCCTATTTCCCGCTTCGCATTGAAACCTATGAGTCAATTACAGACTCAGGCGGTGCTGGATATAACCGGGGTGGAAACGGCATTCGCATGGGTTACAGATTCCTTGAGGATGGAGAAATCTCAATTCATGATGACCGTTGGTTAACCTACCCATGGGGCGTTAACGGCGCTAATCCTGGCTGGCGTAGTACAAAAGAATTGGTGCGTGCTACCGGTGAAACAGAAATGCTTCCGTCAAAATGTGACCGTTTTGAAGTGAAAAGCGGTGACATTCTCTACTTCAACACATGGGGTGGCGGCGGTGTCGGCGACCCGCTAACAAGAGAAACAGAGCGCGTCCTGAAAGATGTAAACTCAGGTCTTGTCAGTCTGGAAGCCGCAAATGACATTTATGGTGTGGTTATCTCAAATGGTGCCGTTGATGAAGCCGCTACGGAAAAATTGAGAGCTGAAAAAGCAGCTAATAAGTCCGAGGCTAAACTGTTTAACTTTGGCGATGAACTCGAAGAACTTCGATCCAACTGCCTCAAAGAAACAGGTCTGGAGCCACCTGCAGCACCAGATTTTTCAAAAAGCCGCATGGCCGCTGAATAACATTAAACCCACATTGTCGTGTAAGCGGCAATGTGGGTTTTACACATTTTCATAGAGGGAATTTATTATGGGCGTTTTAGCTATTGAGAAAGACGCAAAGCAGGCCTTTGACGTCATTATGGGCGGCGGCACTTGTATTCTACCAATGGATGTTGGCTATGCTTTCTTGGGCAAGGGGCTTGACCCTGTTATGCATATTTTCAATACCAAGCAGCGTGCAAATACGAAATATAATGCACTTATCGGAAATATGGACCACCATCGCTCCTTACATGAATGCACAAGCCGGGGGCGCGAAATCGTTTCCGCTATTGTTGAAGACTATGATTTGCCATTGGGCATCATCGCGCCCTGTAATCCTGAACATGAGTTGTTTGGTACGATTGAAGAAGAGCTTTATACGCGCAGCACGGTAGACAATACACTTGCCATGCTTACAAATGCCGGACGATTTCATGCAGAAATTACACGTCTTTCTTTCGAAGCCGGTCAACTTTTCTTTGGTTCATCCGCCAATGTTTCAACAACTGGCACACGCTTCCGTGTTGAAGATATTCAAGATGAGATTAAAGACGCCGCAGACTTTATCGTGAATTACGGCCCTGTGAAATATACCCATCAGGGCATGTCCTCGACTCTTTTAAATGTCGAAACTCTAGAGGTGGTTCGTTTTGGCTGTTGCTACGAGAACATCAGCGACATTCTAAAACGGCATTTCAATATTGATTTACCACCCAGACCACCCGAATAGAGCATGGCAAATATCGCCCTGCTGAATTGATGCAAACCGATTAAAGCACAATCATGCGCGTTTACCGCAATTTATGAGTGAGAGATAATTATGTCTGAAGCAACCCGTATTATATCGGAATTCTGTGAAAACATTACCTATGAGGATATCCCTCAGGAGGTCATTGACCGCACCAAGCTTCTTCTTCTGGATACGATTGGCATTATTGTCCGCGCCCGGCATGACAGCGAGTCGACAGATAGTTTACTCGCGGGTATCGACAAGCTTGGCCTGACAAACGGCAATTGCAGCGTTTTTGGTGACACCCAAAATTATGCCCCCGCAGCAGCGGCCCTCATTAATGGCACGCTGGCCCATTCGCTCGATTTCGATGACACACATGCCGAAGCTTCGGTTCATGCCAGCGCTCCAATTATTCCAGCAGCGATTGCCGCCGCGCAATTAACGGGCGCTTCTGGTCGTGAGCTTTTGACCGCTTGTGTCGTTGGTTACGAAACCCATATCCGCTTAGGCGAGGCAGTTGGTGCAGCTGACCATTATGAGCGTGGCTTTCACCCGTCGGCAACATGCGGGATTTTTGCTGCCGCTGCTGCTGCCGGTAAAATTCTCAAGCTCACTGGGGAGCAGTTTAGATATGCTTTTGGTATCGCGCTTAGTCAGTCTGCTGGCTCCATGCAATTTTTAACGGATGGTGCCTGGACAAAAAGACTGCATGTCGGTCAGGCCTCCCAAAATGGGTTGATGGCCGCTTTCTATGCCCATGAAGGTTTCAAAGGACCTGAAGAGGCCTTTGAAGGCAAATGGGGCTTTTTTAACAGCTACAGCAGTGTCGCCAATCATGATCGGGCAACAGAAGGTCTCGGCAAAAGTTGGAAGACAATGACACTGGGTGTAAAGCCCTACCCGTCTTGCCGTTACAGCCATGCCGCGATTGACGGGATTCTAGATATTCTTGATGAAAACAATCTCAACGCACACAGCGGTATTAAAATCGATGTCGGTCTTTCCAAAAGAGGTTATGGCATTATCGGCAATCCGCTAGATCAAAAACAACAGCCCAAAAGTATTGTGGATGGTCAATTCTCCATGCCTTTCAGTGCCGCTGTTGCTTTTAAAAAGCAGGGATTGGTCTGGGATGATTACCGAGAATGTCTTGACGATAATGAAACACTGGAACTCTGCAAAAATATCAATGTTTATATTGATGAAGAAGCCGAGTCTTTTAGCCCTGAAAATATGAGCGCCAAGGTTAAAATCCATGCTGGTGAGGACAGCTATGAACGCTTTGTCCAAATTCCAAAGGGCGAGCCAGAAAACTTCATGTCCGGCGATGAATTTTTATTTAAGTTTAACAGCCTGTGCGCACCCTATATGACGGATGGCGATATGGCACGGCTTTCGGATAGTATTCTGACTCTTGAAAGCCGGAACAATATCGCTGAAGCTCTTTTTTCCGCTTAAGGCTTAAGTCAGGCTTAACTTAAAGCTGAAATGATTTCCGAACATGTCATGATGTCGGCATACCGTCTGCCAACATCTCTGATGTTGTCCGCATGCGCATCCGCATCCTGATCGCCACAACAATCTTCGGCAACAATAGTTCTGTAGCCATATGAGAAACTGTCAATCACAGAAGCGCGGATACATCCGCTTGTCGTACATCCGGTTATGATCGTTGTGTCAATATTATGCTTAGTCAACCATGTAAGTAGCGGGGTCAAGAAGAATATGGACGGTGCGGATTTAATGAATTCAAAATGATTATCCGGATCCGAAAGGCGCGGATCAATTTCTGTAAATTTATGCCCATGGAAAAACCCACCTTCGAAAAGCGGCGCAACCTTCCAATAAGACATTTCTTCAGGCCCACTCCAACTTGTCCGGCAGGAGGCAATAGGCATATCTACGCTTCTCGCAAATTTCACAAGTTTCACGGTTTTATCAACCGCTGCATTTACATGCGACGACCCACCGATCTGGCTGGACGAGTCGGTAAACCCGTTTTGAAAATCAACAATCAAAAGCGCACATTTCTCGCCTATGCCGATATTGTACGATCCATAACCTGCTTTATCAAAATTACTCATCCTATCCCCCATTAATTACCATTATCATATTGAAAGTCCGGACTATTGTCATTAATTTGTAAGCATGACCCAACCAACTTTTATTGATGCATTCACACAACCCATAGAAATTAACCCATCTTCAACAGCGCTTATCGTTGTTGACATGCAAAACGCCACAGGCAACCGAAATATGGGGCTTGGCAAATTGCTTGCAGAAAGCGGTAAAGCCGAGCAAGCCGGCTACAGGTTTGACCGCATCGAACAATTACTTGTGCCAAATATTCAAAAACTTCTTGCCGCCTTTCGGGATAATGACTGGCCGGTCATTTACGTTACTTACGGCGCCGAAACACCCGACGCGCATGATGTACCTCAGCATTTGAAGCCAATCGTCACCGCAACAAATAATATCGAAGGCCAGCAGGAACATGAAATCGTAGCCGATTTAACACCGTTACCCAATGAGCCGGTACTTAACAAAACCACCATGGGTGCTTTTTGTTCCACCAAAATCGACACGGTGCTGCGTGCCACCGGTGTGGACACGCTCGTCTGCGTTGGTGTTTCGACAAATAATTGTGTCGGTATGACCGCCATGGAAGCTTGTGACCTACAATATAAGGTTATTGTTGTGAGCGATGCCACAGGCACGGATAGTCAGGAAATGCAAGACAGCACCTTGAGCATGCTCGGGCGATTATGGGCGCGGATTATGACCACGGATGAAGTTATCTCCACCGTCAATAGCTCGCCGTAAAATCAAAAAACCTATTCTCTGAAACAGTTTCGTAACAATTCGGTCATAAGACTTTTGACAGTTTGGTCTCATTGCATTTAATGAATCAACCGTTTTGCGCCTGTATATAGGCGCTCAGAGCAATTTGAATGGCGTATCCATGAAGCATATTCTTTTTTTATGTACTGGAAATAGTTGCAGATCCATTCTGGCTGAGGCCTATGTTAACCATCAATATAAGAATGTCTGGCAAGCTCATAGCGCCGGAAGCACCCCGACTGGGGCTGTTCATCCAATGGCTCTGGACGTGTTAAAAGGCCGAGATATTTCAGTAGATGGTTATCACTCCAAAAACTGGGATGTTTTCGGTTTGCAAAGTGGCAAGATTCCTATGGTAGAAATGGATTATATTGTCACAGTTTGTGACAATGCCGCTGGGGAAGCCTGTCCTGTTTGGCCAGGACATCCGGCGACCCATCACTGGCCCTTCCCTGATCCTGCAAAATTTTCTGGAGACAAGGCATCCACTCGAGAATATTTCGAGGATGTTTGCGACATGATTATCCGTAAAATTGACGATGAATTAACAACCAGGTTGAAAAGCTAAAGCCGGGTTTCAAATTAAAGCCGGGTTTCAAATTAAAGCCGGGTTTCAAATTAAAGAAAGCCATAATAATGATTTTTGATGTGCGTAAACTTGCCAGCGAATTTATCGGCACCCTTTTTCTGGTTGCCACAGTTATCGGTTCAGGAATCATGGCCGAGTCACTTGCTGAAGGTAATGCGGCAGTGGCTTTACTCGGCAACACGCTTGCCACCGCAGGCATACTTTATGTGCTGATAACCTGTTTAGGGCCGATTTCAGGTGCTCATTTTAATCCGGCAGTCAGTTTTGTATTTTGGCTTAAAAGGGAACTCAGCACAGCTCGTTGTGCACTATATATTATCTTTCAGTGCTTAGGGGCCATCGCGGGGGTGATACTTGCCCATGCTATGTTTGACCAAAGCTTGATTCAGACCGGTGTCAAAATTCGATTTGGAAGCAATATATGGCTCTCAGAGAGTATCGCGACTTTTGGTCTTGTCGCTACGATACTGACAGGTCTAAGGCATAAACCCGAAAGTGTCCCCAGTCTGGTCAGTCTTTATATCACGGCAGGTTACTGGTTCACCTCATCAACGAGTTTTGCCAATCCGGCAGTAACATTGGGGCGAAGCTTTACGGATAGCTTTTCAGGCATCAGGCTGGTTGACATGCCCTTTTTCGTCATTTCTCAATTTTTAGGCGCGGCCTTTGCTTATTATCTGGTGAGGAAATTATTATCGACGAATAGAAGCTAACAAACGCTTACATTTAACCCTCGACTTGTCACAATTTTGTAATCGAATCCAACTATGAGATAGGCATGGTTGATTCGCGTTTGTCTTTTGTAAATAACGACCAAATTGGACCGGCTAAATATCGCACAATTTGGATCTCTGATATTCACCTCGGTACTGCAGGGTGCAAAGCAGCAAGTCTGCTTGATTTTCTCAAACGCACTGAAGCTGACACAATTTATCTTGTCGGCGATATTATTGACGGCTGGCGTCTTAAAAAGAAATTTTTCTGGCCTCAGACCCATAATGATGTGATTCAAAAAATTCTTAGGAAAGCACGTAAAGGAGCGCGTGTTGTTTATGTGCCTGGTAATCATGATGAGGCGGCGCGTCAGTTTGTCGATATGAAATTTGGCGATATCGAAATTCTTGATGAAGCTATCCACGAAACTGTCGATGGAAAGCGTCTCTGGGTCGTTCATGGCGACAAGTTTGATGGCATTATGCAACATGCGCGCTGGGTCGCTCATTTAGGAGATATTGCCTATACAACTCTTCTGATCGTTAATAACTATCTCAACTCATTAAGGCGGTTGTTAAAAATGCCTTATTGGTCGCTTTCACAATATCTTAAGCATAAAGTTAAAGGCGCCATTTCATTTATTAGCACTTATGAAAAAGTGATGGTCACGCAAACCAAACGTAAAGGCTGCGACGGGGTCGTGTGCGGGCATATTCATAAGGCTGAAATTCGTGACATTGATGGCATTCTTTATGCCAATGATGGAGATTGGGTGGAGTCCCTGTCAGCCTTGGTCGAGCATTATGATGGTCGTCTCGAAATTATCTATTGGGATCACATCGTAGAAATTCTGCCTGACGATGAAGACCTACCGGAAACGGCACTGGCCAGTTAAATTATGAAAATTCTTATCATTACCGACGCTTGGTTCCCTCAGGTAAATGGAGTGGTTCGCACATTGTTTAAAACCCGTGAGTGCCTTATTGCCGCCGGACACGATGTCGAGATGATCACCCCGGAGCCTTTTTTCTCCGTTCCTTTACCCAGTTATCCTGAAATACGTATTGCCCCTTTTGCAAACTCTGCCATACGGAAAAAAATCAGGGACTATGAGCCTGATGCGCTTCATATCGCAACAGAAGGGCCTCTTGGCCTCGCCGCCCGTCGCTATGCAGTTAAAATAAATATGCCTTTCACAACCGCCTATCACACACGGTTTCCGGAATATGTTAAAGCCCGAACAGGCATCCCGCTGAGTGTTAGTTATGCATTCTTGCGTTGGTTTCATAAAAAATCAGAAAGAGTCATGGTGCCAACCCCTGCTGTAATCACGGCTTTAAAGGATTGGCGGATCGGCAATCCTGTTTTATGGCCACGCGGCGTAGATTTAGACCTTTTTAGCCCGGGAAAAGCCACATTTCCGAGTAAGAAAAACCCTGTATATCTCTCGATTGGCAGGGTTGCAGTTGAAAAAAATTTAGAAGCATTTCTCTCGCTTGATTTGGAAGGTGAAAAATGGGTGGTCGGTGATGGCCCTGATTTGGAATCGCTTAAGAAAAAATACCCAGATGTTACCTTTTTCGGCATGAAATCAATGGAAGAACTGCCGGATTATTACCGATCTGCAGATGTTTTTGTTTTTCCCAGCAAAACCGATACATTCGGTCTCGTTATGCTCGAAGCAATGGGATGCGGATTACCGGTTGCGGCTTATCCAGTAGATGGTCCGATTGATGTGTTAGGAAACACCAAATCTGCGGTCATGGACAATGATTTAAAAAAGGCTTGTGAGTCGGCATTACATATTTCCAGGAAATCAGCTCGAAAATATGCGGAAAACTTCAGCTGGCAGAGCGCAACAGAGATTTTTGCCTCCCATCTTGAAACCCGTTTAAAAAATTCAACAGCACCTCGCCCCAAAAAAAGCAGTGAAAATAAAATAGATTACAAGGTTTCGGCTCAATCATAATGACGCCAGAAAACCCTTAATCCCGCTTGACTTGGCAAGTTGGAAATGTATATTGCGCCATTAACTGTGCGATTAAGTATCGCGCAGTGTTTTGCCTATTTAAGGATGTATATCATGTATGCCGTAATACGGTCCGGTGGGAAACAATACCGGGTAGTTAAAGATGATGTTTTGGAACTGGAACGCCTTGACGGTGAATCCGGCGACAAAATCAAGCTGGATGAAGTTTTGATGATTGGTGAGGCCGGTAAATCTCCAACAATTGGAGATCCTCTTGTAAAGGGTGCCAGCGTTACGCTTGAAGTCCTCGATCAGGTTCGTGGCGATAAAATCGATGTGATTAAATTCAAACGACGTCAGAATTACCACCGTCAACTCGGTCACAAACAGCATCTTACAAAGGTAAAAATTGCGGCGATTAGTAAATCAGCAAGCAAGGCTAAAGCAAAGGCGAAAGCTGCTGACGAAGCCCCTTCTGAATCCGCATCCGACGCACAAGCTGATAAGGAGTAATTGATATGGCTCATAAAAAAGCAGGTGGTTCATCCCGTAACGGTCGCGATAGTGCCGGACGACGCCTCGGCGTTAAAAAATTCGGCGGTGAACATGTTATTCCCGGCAATATCATCATTCGTCAGCGCGGCACCAAATGGCATCCCGGCGAAAATGTTGGTATAGGCAAAGACCACACAATTTTTGCCCTGACTGAAGGTAAAGTCAGCTTCTCCAAATCAACCGGAGACCGGACTTATGTGTCTGTTGATACAGCACCGGAGAGTCCTGCGGAATAAAGTGACGCAGCTAAACGACCTAAGAATTTTAAAGGGAGATCGCTGTGTCTCCCTTTTTTATTTGATAGACAAATCTGTATAATGAACTGTTATGAAATTTCTTGATCAGGCCAAAGTATTTATTCAATCCGGTGACGGCGGCGCGGGGTGCATTAGCTTTCGGCGTGAGAAGTATGTCGAATTTGGTGGCCCTGATGGTGGCGATGGGGGCTGTGGGGGAGATGTTATTGTCAGATGTGTAGATGGCCTCAACACCTTAATTGACTATAGATACCAGCAGCACTTCAAAGCCGGAACCGGCACACATGGTATGGGTAAAAATCGTACTGGCGCAGATGGCCCTGACAAAATTTTAAAAGTACCGGTCGGAACACAAATTTTTGCAGAGGACGGAAAAACACTTATCGGGGATTTAACCGAGATTGGCGACGAGATTGTGCTGGCCAAAGGTGGCAATGGTGGTTTTGGTAATGCACGCTTTAAAGGGCCGGTTAATCAGTCCCCCCGTCATGCAAATCCGGGGCAACCAGGACGGGAAGCTTGGATATGGTTGCGCATGAAACTCATTGCGGATGCCGGTCTGGTTGGTCTTCCTAATGCTGGTAAATCTACTTTTCTGGCCTCTGTCAGTCGCGCCAAACCAAAAATTGCCGATTATCCTTTTACGACCCTGCATCCAAATCTCGGTGTTGTTGCGGTTAAAGGCAATGAATTTGTAATTGCGGATATTCCCGGTCTCATTGAAGGCGCAAGCGAGGGGGCTGGGCTGGGGTATAGATTTCTCGGTCATGTTGAGAGATGTGAGATACTCTTGCATCTGGTAGATGCCTCACAAGATGATGTGGTCGGTGACTGGGAAACAATTCGAGAGGAAATTGCCGCTTATGAGAATGGCTTGACGGATAAAAAGGAAATTCTGGCGCTTAACAAATGTGATTTAATTGACTCTGAAATCTTGAAAGAGAAACAATCAGCACTTTCAAAAGCCAGCGGCAAAGACGTACAATTAATCTCGGGAGCAACAGGCGATGGCGTTAAACAAGTTCTCTCGGATATCCTGGAGCATGTTTCACAAAGAAACGCAGCTATAGACCTTCAAAGCGGAAGCTGGAAACCTTAACGCTCGTAAACAAGATGAATACAGAGATACAACATAAAACAGCCACGACGCTAACGCAGGCCAAGAGACTGATTGTAAAAGTTGGCTCGTCATTGCTGATGCAGGGAAAAGACGGGTCGCTTAACACGGCTTGGATGGCAACGCTGGGCGAGGACCTCGCCGCCGCACGTGCGCGCGGTCAAGATGTTATTCTGGTCTCATCAGGTGCGATAGCGCTTGGACAAGGATGTCTTGGTCTCTCAGATGCACCTTTATCTTTGGAACAAAGTCAGGCCGCTGCAGCTGCAGGACAAATTTCTCTGGCACATGCTTGGCAAGAGGCGCTGAGTCCCCAAGGCATGACAATTGCGCAGATTCTCCTCACTCTCGAGGATACCGAGCAAAGACGCCGTTATCTGAATGCAAGAAGCACACTCAATGCTTTACTGGATTTAGGCGCCGTACCGGTGATTAATGAAAATGATACCGTCGCAACGCAGGAAATTCGCTATGGCGATAATGACCGGCTGGCGGCGCGCGTAACAAGCATGGTCTCGGGGGATTGTCTGGTTTTACTATCCGATATTGACGGGCTTTACAGCGATGCCGACCGCATTGGCGATGCTAAGGCCCATATTGCGGAGATACCTGATATTACACAGGATGTACTCGCTATGGCAGGAGAAAATGCCGGACATTTTGGGAGCGGTGGAATGAAAACCAAGCTCGAGGCAGCTCGTATAGCAACCGATGCCGGCGCATCCATGATACTTGCGAGTGGTCGTGAAGCTCACCCCATATGCAACATTTTGGATGGAAAGGGCAAAAGCACTCTATTCGGTGCTAAAGCCAGCCCGCGCACAGCTCGAAAGGATTGGATTGCCGCCAGCCTTCAACTTGGCGGATATGTTCATATAGATCTCGGCGCGGTCAACGCTTTGCAAGACGGAAAAAGTCTATTGCCGATTGGGATAAAAAGTATCTCAGGGGACTTTGAAAGAGGTGATTGTGTTGCCATATTAGGGCCAGATGGTGTTGAAATTGCACGCGGTTTGGTGGAGCATTCATCCGAGACTGGCCTAAAAATTATGGGCAAGCAAACCACAGAAATAGTTAATGAACTATCATATGACGGTCGAACTGAGATGGTACATAGAGATAATCTGGTAATGACACAAAATCGAGGAGGAGAGGATGACGCTTAACACTTCACTTGAAGAAATAATGAACGCTATGGGCACACAAGCAGCTATTGCCGCACGCGAACTAGGGAGAGCAACGACCGAGCAAAAAAATAATGCACTTATTGCCGCCGCGCAAAATTTGCGCGCGCAAACCGAAGAGCTGCTGACTGCTAACAGGCTGGATATGGATATTGCCAAAGAAGCAGGTCTGAATAATGCACGTCTGGATCGTATCGCACTAGATGCAGGCCGCGTTGAAGGTATCGCCAAAGCTCTGGAAGACGTCGCCGCCCTGCCTGACCCTGTGGGAGATGTGATGGCACGCTGGGATCGCCCGAACGGGCTGGATATTTCTCGTGTGCGTGTGCCTCTGGGCGTGATTGGGGTGATTTATGAAAGCCGCCCGAATGTGACTGCTGATGCCGCCGCACTGTGCCTAAAATCCGGCAATGCAGTTATTCTGCGCGGCAGTTCTGAAATTCAAAATTCAGCGAAGGCCGTCGCAGCTTGTTTTGACGCAGCGCTTGAAGGTGTTGGCTTGCCTAAAACATGCGTCCAGCTTGTCCCAACCCCCGACAGACAAGCCGTTGGCATGATGCTGGCAGGGCTAGAGGGCACGATTGATGTCATTGTTCCACGCGGCGGTAAAAGCCTTGTAGAGCGTGTGCAAAATGATGCGCGTGTCCCTGTTTTCTCGCATCTGGATGGCATTTGTCACACCTATATTCATGCCTCTGCTGATATTGAGATGGCGAAAGACATCACGTTAAATGCCAAATTGCGCCGTACAGGTATTTGTGGGGCGACGGAGACCTTGTTGATAGACCGCCAATGCGCCGATACGCATTTAAAGCCGCTTATCGAAGCCTTACTGGATGAAGGATGCGAAGTCCGCGGTGATGAGGATGTCGCAAATGTGGATAAGCGTGTTGTTCCGGCGACAGCGCAAGATTGGGACACGGAATATCTCGATAGCATTATTTCCGTTAAACTTATTGAGGGTGTTGAAGATGCGATTTCCCATATTGCTTCTCATGGCTCGGGCCACACCGAAGCCATCATCGCAGAAGATGCATCTGCCGCAGAAGCCTATCTCAATGGTGTTGATAGCGCGATTGTTATGCATAATGCCTCAACGCAATTTGCCGATGGTGGTGAATTTGGCATGGGGGCAGAAATTGGCATTGCGACGGGACGCTTCCACGCACGAGGCCCTGTCGGGTTAGAACAACTAACAACATTCAAATACCAGGTACGGGGTAGCGGGCAAACACGCCCCCGATAGAAATGCTCAACAGGCGCAAACTTTTTACACCCGGCATGACAGTCGGTCTGTTCGGAGGAAGTTTTGACCCGCCGCATAAAGGACATTCTCTGGTAAGTGCTAAACTACAAGCAGCACTCGGCCTTGACGTGGTTTGGTGGCTGGTCGCGCCTCAAAACCCTCTTAAAACCAGCAGTCCAGACTCGATGGAAAACCGCCTAAATGCCTGTCGGGAATTAGTTGGTTCTTTTAATAACCGCGTTTACATCTCTGATGAAGAAACCCGTCTTGGCACGCGAAATACAGTCGATACCGTCAGAAAACTGAAGCAAATTTATCCGCAGGTGAAATTTATTTGGCTGATGGGGGCGGATAATATGGCTTCTCTCCATCACTGGAAAGACTGGCAGGTTTTAATGCACGATATTCCGATGGCGATTTATCCACGCCCGGGATATGTGGTCAAAGCCGGTCTCAGCCCGGCAGCGCAGCAATTTGGCGATTATCGCATTGCTATCGACCAAGCCGCAAACCTCAAAACCATTGATGCGCCTGCATGGGTGTTGCTTACCGGCAAGATGGATGACATCTCATCAACTACCCTTAGAAATAAATCTTCTTAAAATATTGAAAAATTCCGAATATTAAGGCTAAATAAAAAAATGCTTCTAACCAGAGCCCATAAAAAATATAAGGATGAAACGTTTGTTGCCTGACGACGAGTCCAGTCTCATCCAAAATATCCTTCAAAGCCTTGATGATGACCAGGCTCAAGAGATTCTAACCATAGACCTGCGCGGAAAAACAGCTTTTGCTGACTATATGGTGGTTGCATCGGGGCGGTCTCAACGTCATGTCGGCGCGGTGGCGGATCACCTCCTTAGAAATTTAAAAAGTCGTGGCCTAAAAAATATTCAGGTTGAGGGGCTACCAAATTGTGATTGGGTGTTGGTAGATGCCGGTGACGTTGTGGTTCATATTTTCAGGCCTGAGGTCAGAGATTTCTACAATCTGGAAAAAATGTGGGATGTGGATATTCCCAATGAGTCAGCCGTTACCTAATTAAATGCGCCTCATCATAAGTGCCATTGGCCTCCTAAAAAAAGGCCCCGAATCTGAGCTCGTTGCGGATTATCTCAAAAGATTACGCGGGCAAGCCAAGCAAATCGGTATTTCGCATATAGATATCCTTGAGGCCAAAGAACGCACCAGTGGCGATGACAAAAAAAACCTTGAAGCTGAACTTCTCATCTCACAAATACCAAGTAATCGGAAACTCATTGCGCTTGACGAGCATGGTAGACATATAACCAGCCGAGAACTGGCAAATTTAGTACAAAAAAATCTCGACCAGGGTGTTCAAAATCTTTGTTTTGTTATTGGTGGCGCGGACGGTTTATCCGAAATTGTGCTTGAATTGGCAGAAGATAAAATATGCCTTGGTAAAATGACATGGCCGCATCAGCTTGTTCGTGTCATGTTGATTGAGCAGTTGTGGCGTGGCGTGTCTATTCTAACCAATCACCCCTATCACAGGGATTAAAGCGCTTTTGGAGACCGTTTTGAAATCAAGAGTGATTGTCGCATTTCTTTTATTTGGCTCATGCATAGCTTTTGCTATGCCGGACATGGCGATACATCCGGCTCATGCTCAGACGAAAGAAAAACGCCAATTAAAGAGCCTTGAAAAAGAAATAAGAGAGAGAGACGAGAAAAGAGTTCAACTCGAAAAGCAGGCTGAGCAAATTGCGACGCAACGCCGAAAACTTCAGTTAAATATGATTTTCATTGCCGAGCAAATCCGGGCTAATGAGCAAAGACAAATCAATATCAACAAAAAACTAGATGCGCTATTAATGACACAAGACAATTTAATCGCAGCTCTAAATAAAGACCGCGTGAATCTTTCTCAGTCTTTAGCTGCGCTGCAACGTTTTGAAAAATCTATCCCGCCAGCGCTTGCTGTCAGGCCGGATGACGCACTAGAGGGCATTCGCGGCGCACTCGCCATGGCAGGTATTGTACCAAACCTTAAACAAAAAGTAGATGAAATCCATGCGCGGCTGGATGAGTTGTCTGCCATTCGTCGCCAGATTGTCAAACGTCAAAAAGAACTAGACGATGCTTTAATCAAAGCTGAAAATGATCGCGCAAAACTTGATGTGCTCGTGGCAGAAAAACAACAGGCTGAAGCCTCACGACGTCAGGAAGCGGCAAGCGAGCAGGCCGCAATAAAAGAACTGGCTGCCAAGGCCAGAAACCTGAAGGATCTCGTCACCAAGCTGGAGAAACGCCGCGCCAGACAGCATAATCAAATTAAAGGGTTCTCTCGCACCAGAGGGAAGCTCCCCCTTCCCGTTTCTGGAAAATTGCTTTCCAGACCGGAGACTATCCGCAAAAACACCGAAACCGGGCGTGAGGGCGCGTATATGACGACCCGCGTACAATCACTTGTAACTGCCCCGTATGACGCGCAGGTACTCTATGCGGGTCCTTTTCGCGATTATGGTAATATGCTCATTCTCGGAGTCGGCAAAAACTATCATTTGCTTTTTGCAGGCCTAAGTGAGATTTCCGTGGATGTTGGTCAAGTTATTCTGGCTGGGGAACCTGTCGGACAAATTATCCCCGAACCCCTTACAAATGCACCAAAAACGCTTTATATGGAAATAAGATATAAAGGTCAGCCTCAAGACGCGCTTTCATGGTATAGATAGACATGAAATCATGTGGTTTCAGCTGGTCGATTTAGTCGAAGATAGGTCACATAAGATAGATATGAAACGCACTCCCTCCTTAATCACTTTTACAGTTTTACTAACATGCCTGCTCGCGCCCACTCTCACTTTTAGGGCGATGGCGGAGGATGTTCAGCCTGCATCCAACGCCAAATCTGAGTCGGAAGATTTATACGAACAGCTAAAAATATTTGGCGGTGTTCTCGAAAGAGTACAGCGCGAATATGTAGATGAACCGGAAAACCGCGAGCTAATTGAAGCCGCAATGATTGGTATGTTGCAATCACTTGATCCCCATTCTGCCTATATGCCGCCGAAAAATTTCGAGGACATGAAAGTTCAAACAAAGGGGGAATTTGGCGGGCTTGGCATTGAAGTCACTATGGAAAGAGGCCTGGTGAAAGTCGTTGCCCCTATTGCTGACACACCTGCAGAGCGCGCGGGCATTCTCACAAATGACCTCATCGCAAGATTGGACGGGGAGGATGTTCTCGGCCTCACACTCTCAGAAGCCGTTGATATTATGCGCGGCAAGATTGGTACTAAGATTACCCTAACGGTGTTGCGCGAAGGCGAAGAAGACCCCCTCGAAATTGATATTATTCGCGATATCATTGAAATTAAAGCCGTACGTTATCGTGCTGAAGGCCCTGAAGGTCAAATCGCCTATATTCGGCTAACAACTTTTAATGAAAACACCACCAAAAATCTGCGCAAAGCAATGGCGGAGCTTTCTGCTGCTGCAGGAAAAGAGAAATTCGCTGGCTATATTCTTGATTTACGGAATAATCCCGGCGGCTTATTGGGGGAAGCAGTAAAGGTTTCTGACAGCTTCCTCAGTCAAGGTGAGATTGTTTCCACACGCGCACGCAAAGCCGAAGACAATATCCGCTTTAATGCACGTCGCGGAGATATGTCCAAAGGAGCACCGGTGCTGGTTTTGATAAATGGCGGTTCGGCCTCAGCATCTGAAATTGTTGCTGGTGCCTTGCAAGATCACCATCGTGCCTTAGTTGTCGGCACGCAAAGTTTCGGCAAGGGGTCTGTCCAAACTGTTATTCCACTTCCAAATGATGGTGCGTTAAGACTGACGACAGCACGTTATTTTACACCTTCAGGTCGTTCAATTCAGGCTTTAGGTGTAACGCCTGACGTGATTATTGATCAGGAACTGCCTGAAGATATAAAAGCCCGCCCCAGACGAAGCGAGGCAAGTTTAAGAGGGCATCTCAGTAGCAGTCCGGAAAATGATAAAGAAACCCCAGACGCAAAAACAAATAAGTCTGAAGATGACTCAAATGATAAGAGCAACACAGATACAAAAGATGACAATGAGTATAAATCAGACGAGTCATCTGAAGGTAACGCGGACGTCAAAGCTAAAGACAAAACCAAAGAAAAAGGTAAATCTTTTGCATATGTTCCCCGGGAGCTTGAAAAAGACAAGCAACTCCAGAAAGCTATTGAAATTATGCTGGCAATGGATGCCTCAAAACAACGTCTTCTAGAGAACTGATAAATGTCACAAACAGACATCACTTTACCTTACCGTCCCTGTGTCGGTATTGTATTGATTAATCGCGATGGGCTGGTGTGGTCTGGGCACCGGGTCATGGGCGACTTGCCCCCAGATGCCCCGCGTTGGCAATTGCCACAAGGTGGTATTGACACTGGTGAAGTCCCCGAAACCGCCGCCAGACGCGAACTAGCAGAGGAAACGGGCGTCACTAAGGCGCGTGTGATTTATGAAATACCGGGATGGCTGACCTATGATTTGCCGCCAGAACTTATCGGCAAAGCGTTGAAAGGCCGCTTTCGAGGTCAGCGACAAAAATGGTTCGCTATGCAATTTGAAGGCACAGATGAAGATATAAATATCTCAGCTACCGAACCTAAGGAATTTGACGATTGGACATGGCGACACCTTGGTGAATGCCCCGATATGGTGGTGGATTTCAAGCACGATATTTATTTGAGTATCGCAGCACAGTTTGCCCCTTTTGTTGCATCCGGCAACGTACGGGCTTAAAAAGGCTTCATGCCTAATTCAAGCTTACCGATAATAGACATCTCCCTATCTGAGGGTTCTCAGGACGCGCAAAAGAAGAAAATCGCGGCTGATATTGATAATGCGGCACGTCAATATGGTTTTTTTTATCTCACTGGCTATCAAATCCCAGAACATCTTATCGCCGAGTGCTTTCAGGCAGCGACAAAGTTTTTTGACCTTCCCACCGACGAGAAGAATAAAATTGCTATTGAAAACTCGCAATGTCATCGGGGGTGGTATGCGATAGGCGGCGAGGTTCTCGACCCGGTTCATCAACAGGAAGGGGATATTAAAGAGGGTCTTAAAATCGGTAACGACCTGCCTCTCACCCACCCACTTGTGACCAACGGCACGCCGCTACACGGCCCAAATCAGTGGCCTGAAATAAGTTCAGAAACAATGCCAGCAATGGACTCAACCTTATGGAAAAAGACCATGTTGACGACTTATGATTATTTTTGTGAAACCGGACTCGAGGTGATGCGGTATTTTGCCATGGCGTTAAACCTTGAGACTGATTATTTTGATCACTGGCTCACCCGTCCAGACTCCGAACCAATGGCAACACTCAGCCCTATTCGCTACCCGGCGCTCAACCAAGCTGAAACCGCCCTGAGTGCCGGCGCACATACGGATTTTGGGTGCCTGACCCTGCTCGCTCAAGACAATAATGAAGGCCTTGAAATCGCCATACCAGACGGCACATGGTTGAGTGTTCCCCCCATTGAAAATACACTTATCGTTAATATTGGGGACATGTTAGCATTTTGGTCCGGTGGTAAATATCGTTCTACACTTCATAAGGTGAATAACCGAAGCGGACGAACACGGCAAAGTTTAGCTTTTTTTTACGACCCTGCTTATAATACACCTTTAATAAATTTAACGGATGGTCTCTCTAATTCGTCTGAAACAGCCAATGAGACCAAAACGGCTTTAGACCACCTGTTACAAAAAATCGGTGACAGCTTTAGCTATCAAAAAAATAGGTAATCCTGAAATGAAAAAATTCACCCTACTTTTATCTTGTATTGACCGCCCGGGTATTGTTGCCACAGTAAGCTCATTTCTCCATCAAGCCGGTTTGAATATTCTAGAAAGCAATCAATTTGGGGACTTAAAAACCGGACGCTTTTTTATGCGCGTCGCCTTTACGACAGCAGACCCTTCATCGGATGTGAAACAGGCGGATTTAAAAGAAGAGTTTAAAGAAATTTCTGACCAATTCGGGATGGACTGGAAATTATTTGATATGAACGTCAACACCCCAGCCGTTATTATGGTCTCAAAATTCGATCACTGCCTCGTTGATTTGCTTTATCGCAGACGTATCGGCACATTAAAAATGGATATTGCGGCTATTATTTCCAATCATGATACCACCCGCGAAATCGTAAACCGCGAAAATATTCCCTTCCACCATATTCCTGTTACATCCGATACCAAACAGGATGCAGAAGATAAAACCAGGAAAATCATTGCAGATACAGGAGCTGAATTGATAATTCTTGCCAGATATATGCAAATTCTCTCAACGGATATGGCCAATAGCTATCCTGGACAGATTATCAATATCCATCACTCATTCCTGCCTAGCTTTAAAGGAGCTGAACCTTACAGTCAGGCCTATCACCGCGGCGTCAAAATGATTGGTGCAACAGCTCATTATGTAACGCCTAATCTCGATGAAGGTCCAATTATTGCACAACAGGTTGTTCCAGTAAGGCATGATATGTCTGTTGAGGACATGATTGGTGCAGGGCAAGAAATTGAACAAAGCGTTATGGCAAAGGCGATACGCGCACACACCGAACACCGTATACTTTTAAATGAAGGTAAAACAGTCGTTTTCGACTAGATAGAAGTTCTCTTAGAGCTTAAGTTTTACAGGATTTCTTCTAAAACCCTTAAAACGCTTTCAGCTTCGGCTTTCTTCTGTTCGTCAGTCTCTGACTCAACACGGCTTCTCGCCTCGGTAACCGCATTTTGCAGCGCGTCTTTATCGTCACCATCTAGCGCAAGCGCTTGCTCGGCTAGAATGGTCAAGCCATCCGGGGTCACATCCGCAAATCCACCCTGAACAAAATATCGCGTGGTTGTTCCACCGTCTTCGACCAGCACAATGCCCGGACGCAACACCGACATCATCGGGCTGTGATTGACAAGCACCCCAAAATCGCCTTCGCTTCCCGGCACGGTGACAACATCAACCTCTGCAGAAAACAGATGTTTCTCAGGAGACACCATATCGAATGTAAGACGTTCGCTCATAATGCTTATGCCGCCTCCGCAGCAAGTTTTTCAGCTTTGGCGATTGCTTCATCAATTGTGCCGACCATGTAGAAAGCCGCCTCCGGCAAGTGATCATAATCACCGGCACACAGACCTTTAAAGCCTTTGATGGTATCGGCAAGGTCAACCAGCACACCCGGCGAACCCGTAAAGATTTCAGCAACATGGAAAGGTTGTGACAAGAAACGCTCGATTTTACGCGCACGAGACACAACTTGCTTATCCTCTTCGGAAAGCTCATCCATACCCAGAATAGCGATAATATCCTGCAAGGCTTTGTAACGTTGAAGAATTTCCTGAACCTCACGGGCAACACCGTAATGTTCATCACCGAC
This sequence comes from Candidatus Micropelagos thuwalensis, assembly GCF_000469155.1. Lineage (NCBI taxonomy): Bacteria > Pseudomonadati > Pseudomonadota > Alphaproteobacteria > Candidatus Micropelagius > Candidatus Micropelagius thuwalensis. The sequence continues at coordinate 408,505 of NZ_AWXE01000004.1, forward strand.
AATGCGGGGCTCCATGATTCTAGAGGTAGAATCCAATGGATCCACAGCCGGATAAATACCTTTTTCTGCAATGGAGCGCGACAGAACAGTGGTGGCGTCCAAGTGGGCAAACGACGTCGCAGGCGCAGGGTCGGTCAAGTCATCAGCAGGCACATAAATCGCCTGAACAGAAGTGATAGACCCTTTAGTTGTTGTCGTAATACGCTCCTGCATAGCACCCATATCCGTCGCCAGAGTCGGTTGATAACCCACAGCAGATGGAATACGACCCAGCAGAGCCGACACTTCAGAACCGGCTTGCGTAAAGCGGAAAATATTATCAACAAAGAACAAAACGTCCTGACCTTCATCACGGAAATGTTCAGCAACTGTCAAACCAGTCAGCGCAACACGGGCACGGGCACCGGGCGGCTCATTCATCTGCCCATAAACCAGCGCACATTTTGAACCTTCGCCGCCTTTTTCAACATTCACGCCGGATTCAATCATTTCCCAGTAAAGGTCGTTCCCCTCACGCGTACGCTCACCAACACCGGCGAAAACAGAATAACCACCATGCGCTTTCGCAACATTGTTAATCAGCTCCATAATCAAAACGGTCTTGCCAACACCAGCACCGCCAAACAAACCAATTTTACCACCCTTGGCATAAGGTGCGAGCAGATCAACAACCTTAATGCCGGTGACAAGCATTTCAGCTTCTGTGGACTGCTCGATAAATTCCGGCGCTTCTTGGTGAATGGCACGAGTTTGGTCGGAACTGATATCACCGGCTTCATCAACCGGCTCGCCAATAACATTCATAATACGACCCAATGTATTTTCACCGACGGGTACTTTAATCGGGTTGCCCGTATCCAAAACATCCTGACCGCGCACAAGACCCTCTGTCGAGTCCATGGCAATGGTCCGAACGGTGCGCTCACCGAGGTGCTGGGCTACTTCAAGAACGAGCCTTGTATCGCCGATTTTTGTTTCAAGACTGTTCAGAATTTCAGGCAGAGCCGTATCAAATCTGACGTCCACAACAGCGCCGATTACCTGGGTTACTTTGCCTACAGCTTGTGTATCATTTGCCATTTTATTCATCCTCAGATGGTTTCATTAAGTTGGTTCAGTTAAGAGCAATTATAGTGCTTCTGCTCCAGATATAATTTCAATCAATTCCTTTGTGATTTGCGCCTGTCTTGACCTGTTATAGGTAATCGTCAGACTGTCAATCATTTCACCGGCATTCCGAGTCGCATTATCCATGGCGCTCATACGCGCACCTTGTTCACTCGCGGAGTTTTCAAGCAGAGCTCGTAAAATTTGGATAGAAATATTGCGCGGCAGAAGCGCATCCAAGATTTCATTTTCCTCTGGTTCGTAATCATAAGACGCACCGCCCAAATCAAGTGTGGTGTCTTCATCAAGATGTGCAGGAATAATCTGCAATTCTTTAGGGTTTTGCGTAATAACATTCACAAATTCTGAATAATAAAGCGAACAAACATCAAAGGCCTCTGTTTCAAAAAGCTCCAGAATTTGCGTAGCAACTTCTTGTGCCTGTTCAAAACCGACAGATTTCAATCCTTGATATGTCACTGTTTCGAGCATGACGTCTTCAAAATCGCGCTTCAGCAAATCTCCGCCTTTACGCCCGATACACAAAATTTTGACTGTTTTGCCTTCAGCTTTAAGGGCAAGGGCACGCTCCTTCGCCAATTTAGCGATGGAAGCGTTAAAACCGCCGCACAAACCACGTTCCGCTGTGGCAACTACCAATAAATGTGTGTCTTCTTTACCTGTACCAGAAAGAAGCGCAGGTGCACCATCTTGACCGGCAACACCAGCAGCAAGATTGGCAAGTACAAGGCTCATACGTTCCGCATAAGGACGCGCCGCCTCAGCGGCCTCCTGAGCGCGGCGAAGCTTGGAAGCCGCAACCATCTGCATGGCACGTGTGATTTTCTGCGTTGCTTTAACGCTTGAAATCCTATTCCGAAGTTCTTTTAAAGATGCCATCTGCTCTTCTTTTGCCTAAAACCGATCAATCAGGCAGCAAATTTAGCTGCGAAACCTTCAATGACAGATTTAAGTTTGGACTCTGTATCATCCGAAAGGGCTTTTTCAGTCCGAATGGTTGAAAGCAGGTCGCTTTCCTTCGCATGAACATGCGTCAGCAATTCTTGTTCAAAACGTCCAACAGCGGCAACAGGCAATTCATCCAAATAACCATTCACACCCGCATAAATCACGACAACTTGTTCTTCGGCCTGAAGCGGAGAAAACTGGCCTTGTTTCAGCAATTCTGTCAACTTGGCACCGCGATTAAGCAAGCGTTGAGTCGCTGCATCCAGGTCAGAACCAAACTGAGCAAAAGCCGCCATTTCACGATATTGCGCCAATTCACCTTTAATCTTACCCGCTACCTGCTTCATAGCTTTAATCTGAGCCGCAGACCCCACACGTGAAACCGATAGACCGACATTCACTGCAGGGCGAATACCTTGATAGAACAAATCTGTTTCTAGGAAGATCTGACCATCGGTAATTGAAATCACATTGGTCGGGATATACGCCGATACGTCATTGGCCTGCGTTTCAATAATCGGAAGTGCCGTCATGGAACCGGCGCCAAATTCATCATTCATTTTCGCAGCACGTTCGAGAAGACGTGAGTGCAAGAAGAAAACATCACCCGGATAGGCCTCACGTCCTGGTGGACGACGCAGCAGGAGTGACATTTGTCTATAGGCAACAGCCTGTTTTGACAAATCATCATAGGTAATCATGGCGTGCATGCCATTATCCCTAAAATATTCCGCCATGGTGCAACCCGCAAATGGCGCAAGATATTGCAGCGGTGCAGCTTCTGAGGCCGTTGCAGCAACAACGATTGAATATTTTAGCGCATCATTTTCTTCGAGGGTCTTCACAATTTGGGCAACTGTTGAACGCTTTTGCCCAATAGCGACATAAACGCAGTAAAGCTTGGCACTTTCATCATCGCCCTCATTTACGGCGCGCTGGTTCAAAATCGCATCAACAGCAATAGCTGTTTTACCTGTTTGGCGGTCACCAATAATCAATTCACGCTGACCCCGACCGATTGGAATAAGCGCATCAACGGCTTTGAGACCGGTTTGCATTGGCTCATGCACAGATTTACGTGGAATAATACCCGGGGCTTTCACATCCACTTTACGGTTCTCAGAGGCGTTAATCGGCCCTTTACCATCCAAAGGGTTGCCCAGCGGATCGACCACACGGCCCAGAAGTTCTTTACCGACGGGCACAGACACAATATCGCCTGTCCGTTTTACGGTATCACCCTCACGAATATCGCGGTCAGAACCAAAAATTACAGCCCCGACATTATCTTCTTCAAGGTTAAGCGCCATGCCACGAATTCCACCTGGGAATTCAACCATCTCACCAGCCTGAACATTATCCAGACCATAAATTCTTGCAATACCATCACCGACAGAAAGAACCTGTCCAATCTCAGAAACCTCGGACTTACTGTCAAAGTCCTTAATTTGTTGTTTTAGGATGGAAGTTATTTCAGATGCTTTAATGTCCATTATCCCGCCTCATTCATGGCTTGTTTCAATGTAAAAAGTTTTGTTCGTAGAGAGTCGTCAATCATCCGGCTACCGACACGCACAATCATGCCTGCCAATAATGTCTGATCGACCTCGGCAATGACACTAATGTCCTGTCCGAATTTATTTTTAAGCTGCTGCTTTAATTTATTTTCGTGCTGTTCTGAAAGCTTGCTCGCAGTCGTCACATGTGCGGTCATTTCACCGCGCGCTTTAGCCTCCAGCGCTTTAAAGGCTCTGCAAATATCCTGTAACAGAAAAGAACGGCGATTTTTAACAACAAGCACCGCGAAATTAGTCACGGTTTGACCGATTGACGCTTTTGAAAAAATTTTCACCAGCGAGTTTTCTTTATCTTCGACTGAAATTACGGGGCTAACGAGCATATCCCCGAAGCTTTGGTCTACCCCGAACAAACCTGAAAGAACATCCATTGAATTGCTGATGTCTTTTTGGTCGGTATCAGGAGCTTCTTGCATAAGCTCAAAAAGCGCAGAGGCGTAACGACCGGAGAGACCCGAGACGGAACCTTCAAATTCTGGTTTGGATGAATCAACACTTGAAGAACTCATATCAGAACCAATGATATACCTTTGTGCGCTGACTGCTGTATTTGCCTTAAAATACGAGCAAATATAAGCAGGAATGACATCAATATTTTGAGTGAGTTAGCACAGCATGCGCCCGCTTGCAATAGAGGATGAGGGCGTTTTGACACAGCTTTTGGGGATTAATTTACGTTAACTGTCTGTAGTTTAGAATTGGGCTTATAAGAAACTATAAGGGTCAATATCTATCGCCAGCCGAATCTGGCTTGGTATTTTTATTTTAGACAGCCATAGAGCGATAAATTGCTGGACTTTCGCCTGTTTTCCGGCTTTTACAAGAAATCTTAGCCTGTATCGGTTGCGGATGCGCGCAATGGGTGCAGGTGCGGGGCCAAGAACACGCACCTCATCCGAGGTAGGTATCACCGCAGCCAAATCTCTGGCAAAATGATTCAGGGTAGCTAAATCCTGGCCAGACAAAACAAGACCTGCCAAACGCCCAAAAGGGGGCATACCGGACTGCGATCGCATTTCTGCCTCACGCTCAAAAAATAAATCACGTTCCCCCGCAATCAAAGCCTGTAAAACCGGATGGTCAGGCATATAACTTTGAAGCATCGCAGTGCCTTTTGAGGCTTCCCGCCCCGCCCTACCGGACACTTGAAGCAATGTGTGATAGGTGCGTTCCGCCGCCCGTAAATCTCCATTGCCAAGCCCTAAATCAGCATCGACAACGCCCGCAAAACCCAATTCAGGGAAGTGATGACCTTTGGCGATAATCTGAGTACCAATAATAATATCTATCTCCCCATTTTGAATAAGTTTGAGCTGACGCTGAAGTTCGCCAGACTGTCCGACCATATCGGAGGATAAAACAGCCGCTTTTTTATCGGGAAACACCTGCCCGACTTCCTCCAGCACACGCTCCACACCTGGCCCGCAAGCTGTCAGGCAGTCAACCTCACCACATTCTTCGCATTTATCGGGGATATCCCGCACACTCCCACATTGATGGCAGGCCATAATGTTTTTGCTCCGATGTTCAACAAGCCATGAATCACAATCTGAGCAAGCATAACGATGCCCACAATTTCTGCATAAGGTAAGCGGGGCATACCCTCTGCGGTTGAGAAACAGCAAAGCCTGTTTTCCCCGGTTAAGTGCGTCTTGCATGGACGACACCATCGCTGGAGATAACCATTGCCCCCGTGCAGGCGGGTCCAGCCGCATATCAATCAAAGATAAATCCGGCATGCCTGCCGCGCCATGCCGGCTCGAGAGTTTGACAAGATAATACCGCCCATCCCGCGCATTGATATAGCTTTCCAGCGACGGCGTTGCAGATGATAGAATAACTGTCGCATCAGCTAGCCGCCCCCGCACGACCGCCATATCACGCGCATTATAAATCACCCCTTCTTCCTGCTTGAAACCAGGGTCATGTTCCTCATCTACAACAATCACACCCAGATTCCGCCACGGCAAAAACAAACCCGAACGTGCAGCAATCATTACCTTGACCTTACCCTCCGCTATGGCACGCCACGTTCGCCGACGTTCTGATGGGGTCAGCCCGGAATGCCATAAAGCAGGCGCACAGCCAAATCGATCACCAAACCGCGCCAATAATTGCTCCGTCAGGGCAATCTCTGGTAAAAGGACAAGAGCAGATTTTCCATTGGCAAGTGCCGCGGCGATAGCCTCAAAAAAAACTTCCGTTTTGCCTGATCCGGTCACACCATCGAGTAAATAGCATCGAAAGCCCCTTTTCTCTAAATTATCAGTTAGCTTAGTAACGGCTTCAGTCTGTTCATTAGAAAATTGCACCCGGCGATAGTTAGGGTCTGGCGTACCAAATAAAATTTCTGCAGGTAGGTCGGACTTTATCAGGGCCCCTTCTTTTGCCAGCGATGTCAGCGTAGAAGCCGACACCGATGCTGCTTCAGTCAAATCTCCGGTTCGCAGGGTCATCCCAGGTAAAAGCGATGCAAAGACTCGTCGTCTGGCATCAGTCATCCGCGACGGACGTTTGTCAGACACCTGCCAACCAGTCACAGGTTTTTCAGGTGCAAGCGCATCAGGCACACTCAACAATAATTTAAGCACTGCCCCTTGTGGACTCATCACATAAGACGATACCCAATCAACAAATTGCCGATTTTCTTCAGAAAGTGGCGGGATATCATAAATCTGTTCAACTGATTTCAGCTTGTCTTTAGGCGGGTCACTTTTCTGCCATGGGCGTTGCGCTTCCCATATAACACCAGGAAGTTTTTTTCTGCCAAACGGAACAAGTACAAATTGCCCGGGCGAAAGTTCTGTATTTTGCGGCACAGCATAACGAAATATTTTAGGCACATTAGCGGCCAGGCAAACAGCAACAATCATTATGTTGTCATTCTCTGTCATTGGCATAATGTTGCGTGTCCCATTCTTGGTTTTATGGCATAATTAGATTCATCATAAGTGAAGCTTGGATTTTGACCAAATGTTACCAGGAAAACATCTACCCTCATTTCATGGTTTTTTTTCATGACAGCCAATGCTGACCTACAAACTTTGATTGATGATTGGTTGAGTGAACTCAATCAAAGAGACCTTAGTAGGCATACGGTTGAAGCCTATCTGCGCGATGTCACACAATTCATTGCCTTCCTCGCCGAACATTCTGGGCAGGAAGTCAGTCCGGCTTCCTTTGATACTCTAAAAGCCATGGATGTAAGAAGCTTTTTAGCCAAACGGCGTAATGTAGAAGCCACACAAAGCCGATCACTCGCCCGAAGCTTGTCGGGTCTTCGCTCTTTCACACTTTATCTTTCAGAAAAAAACTATCCTGTAAGTGCGGCTTTCAAAATTGTGAATTCACCCAGAATTCCCAAATCTTTACCCCGCCCCATGTCTCAAAGCGATGCCTTACAAATGATATCACTTGCAGGTGATATGTCTTCACACCCATGGGAGAATTTACGAAATCAAGCTTTGCTGGTGCTGATTTATGGATGCGGGTTACGTATTTCAGAAGCTCTCAACCTGTCGTATGGCGACCGCCCTAAACCAGATAATATTTCTATCCGCATAATGGGCAAAGGCAAAAAGCAACGGGATGCGCCAATCCTGCCGCTCATCGAAAATGCCATTCAACAATATATTCAAGCCGCCCCATTTGTTTTTAAAGATGACGACCCCCTTTTCAGAGGGGTTAGAGGCGGGCGTTTTTCCGCCCGACAAGTTCAGATGATAGTGGAGAAGTGTCGCCGCTCTATGGGGCTTCCAGATACCGTGACCCCACATGCCTTTAGACACAGTTTTGCCACGCACTTATTGGCGGCGGGCGGTGACTTAAGAACCATTCAGGAATTGCTCGGTCACACCAGTCTCAGCTCAACACAAATTTATACTGAAATCGAAGACACTGAACTGGGGCGTATTTATAAAAACGCCCATCCAAGATCAAAGCTTTAAAACTTACATGTGAATCGCACGGTCTTCCACCGCCAGCGCAGCTTCTTTAACAGCTTCTGTCAATGTTGGATGCGCGTGGCATGTCCGCGCTAAATCTTCTGCGCTACCGCCAAATTCCATCGCAACCGCAGCCTCGGCAATCATATTTCCCGCTTCAGGCCCGACAATATGAACACCCAAAATGCGGTCCGTTTTGGTATCTGCCAAAATTTTCACAAAGCCATCCGTCGTGTGGTTTACTTTTGCGCGACCATTCGCCATAAACGGGAATTTCCCGATGCGATAATCAACGCCTTTCTGGGTCAGCTCTTCTTCATTAAGCCCCACCCAAGCAACTTCTGGCGCAGTATAAATCACTCCCGGTATCACATCATAGTTCACATGACCTGATTTACCGGCCAGCATCTCAGCAACCGCGATGCCCTCATCTTCTGCCTTGTGCGCGAGCATAGGGCCTGAAATAACATCACCAATCGCATAAATACCGTCAACATTTGTCTTGAAACCATTGGTTTCAATGCGGCCTGCAACATCCAGTTGAACACCAACTGATTCCAAGCCAAGCCCTTCTGTATAAGGACGACGACCAATGGATACCAATACCTTGTCAACTGATAGAGTTTCCGCCTCACCCTCAGATTGTGCGGGTTCTATCGTCACCTTGACACTTGCCTTTAGGGGTTTGACCTCAGTGACTTTTTTACCGAGCAGGAACTTGAAACCTTGTTTTTGGAGAATCCGCTGGAATTGTTTTGCCACTTCTTCATCAACACCGGGGGTGATCCGGTCCAAAAATTCAACGACTGTCACTTCAGCGCCCAGACGCGCCCAGACCGAGCCGAGTTCCAACCCGATAATACCGGCGCCAACAATCAATAAATGTTTCGGAACGGCGTCAAATTCGAGCGCACCGGTGGACGTCACAACAAGTTTCTCATCAATCTCAACGCCTTGAAGCGGGGTGCTCTCAGAACCCGTCGCAATGACAATATTTTTCGTGTTTAGGGTGCGCGTTCCCCCTGCCAACAAGCTGACCTCAATCTTGCCTGAGGCGACAATCATCGCCGACCCGTGCAGCGCCTCGACCTTATTTTTCTTAAAGAGAAAATCAATCCCTTGCGTATTACCGGTAATGCCATTTTCTTTGTATGTCATCATTGCCGGTAAATCGAGTTTCGGCTTACCAAGTTGGATACCCATATCGCCTGCATGTGCGGCCTCTGCAAACACCTCTGAAGCATGCAAAAGAGCTTTGGAGGGGATACAGCCGATATTTAAACATGTCCCGCCATGACTGCCGCGTTTATCAACACAAGCTACCCGAAGGCCTAATTGTGCAGCTCGGATGGCACAAACATATCCACCTGGGCCTGAGCCAATAACCACAAGATCAAAATCATCACCAACTTCTTCAGACATTTAATTCTCCTAGAGGTTTAATAAGAGACGTTCAGGATTTTCCAACCCTTCTTTGACGCGCACAAGGAAGGTCACGGCTTCCTTACCGTCGACTATTCGGTGGTCATAGCTTAAGGCAAGATACATCATGGGACGGACGACAATTTCCCCATCGACAACAATCGGACGCTCCTGAATTTTATGCATGCCCAGAATACCGGATTGCGGGCTGTTCAGAATTGGCGTCGACATGAGAGAGCCATAAACCCCGCCATTGGAAATGGTGAATGTACCCCCCTGCAAATCATCAATCGCCAGAGAGCCTTCGCGGGCTTTTTGTCCATATTCAGCAATGGTGGTTTCAATTTCTGCAAAGCCCATCAGATGGGCATTGCGGACAACCGGCACAACAAGTCCTTTATCAGTGCCAACGGCAACACCCATATTCACATAATGCTTATAGACAATGTCTGTTCCGTCAATTTCGGCATTAACTGCAGGGATTTCCTGCAAGGCAACAACACACGCTTTCACAAAGAAACTCATAAAGCCGAGTTTGGCACCGTGTTTTTTCTCAAACTGCTCTTTATAAGCGCTGCGAACCGACATTAATTCCGACATATCAACTTCATTAAAAGTCGTCAGCATAGCAGCCGTGTTTTGAGACTCTTTCAAACGCTTGGCGATTGTTTGGCGCAAGCGAGTCATTTTCACACGTTCTTCAAGCTGCGGTAGACCTGATGAGTCATCAGATCTCGCACTGACCAGAGGCGCAGGAATTTCAGCAGATGTTGTGACGCCTTTTTCAACGGCCTCAAGCACATCGCCTTTCGTTAAGCGTCCTCCTTTGCCGGAGCCTGACAATGCGGCAGCATCAAGGCCATGCTCATCGACCAAACGACGGACAGATGGTGCCAATACCCCTTCTTCGGTAGCAGATTTTACAGCAGGTTCTTGCTTTGGGGCTTCACTTGTATCTGTAGCCCGAGGCTCCGATGGTGCTGAAACAGGCGCATCGTTTGAAGGCGAGGACGCTATGGCACCTGCCCCTGTGCCTTCAAGAATTTCACCAAGCAAGGCGCCAACTTCAACAGTTGCGCCATCCTCAACCGCTACATCTCCCATAACGCCGGCAGAAGGTGCAGGAACTTCAATAGTTACCTTATCCGTTTCAAGCTCACAGAGTGGTTCATCGGCAGAAACGGCTTCACCGGGTTTTTTGTACCATTGGGCGACTGTCGCCTCTGTGATGGACTCACCTAAAGTTGGAACGCGGATTTCAGTACTCATTTTATGTCCTCACTCTTTTCATTTTACGCGGGTCATTGACTGTGTCATCTACTGTGTCATCTCAAGCCGAAAGGCTTTTTGTGGATAATCTCTATGCCGATAGTCCGAGCGCATCATTTATGAAGCTCTCCATTTCCGCCTGATGGCGTGCCATCAAACCTGTTGCAGTTGAAGCAGAAGCTGCCCTGCCCGAATAAACAGGCCGGGTATACTTAGCGTCAATCGACAAGAGGGTTTGTTCAAGATAAGGCTCAATAAATGTCCAAGCCCCCATATTTTTTGGCTCTTCTTGACACCAAATCATCTCTGCCTGAGGGAAAGCGCTCAGCATTTGTTTGACTGCAGTTTCAGGATAGGGGTAAAGCTGCTCGATCCGCATAATGTAAACATCATTTAGCCCAGCTTCATTCCGCGCCTTGCTCAAATCATAATAGACCTTGCCGCTACACATCACCACGCGGCGGATTTTGTCAGCCTCTTTGAGATGTCCGTCGAGACGTATATCATCATTATCCCAAAATACGCGATGGAATGAAGAACCAAGCGACATATCCTCAAGTGAGGAAATACATTCTTTATGTCGTAACAGTGATTTTGGTGTCATCAGAATAAGCGGCTTGCGGTAATTTCTATGGAGTTGACGCCGCAAAATATGAAAATAATTTGCCGGGGTTGTCACATTGGCGACCTGCATATTTTCTTCAGCACAGGATTGCAAATATCGCTCCAATCGCGCAGAGCTGTGCTCCGGCCCTTGCCCCTCATAGCCATGCGGCAGAAGCATCACCAAACCCGACATGCGCAGCCATTTGGCTTCGGAAGAAGAAATAAACTGATCCACCATAACCTGAGCACCATTAGCGAAATCACCAAATTGTGCTTCCCATAATACCAGCGCGTTCGGTTCAGCCAGCGAATAACCATATTCAAACCCAAGCACTGCAGCCTCGGACAACATGGAATTAATCACCTCATAAGAGCCTTGATCATCGGACAGGTTTTGCAGAGGCTTATAACGATCCTCATTTTGTTGGTCTGTCCAAACAGAATGACGTTGGGAGAATGTGCCGCGCTCACTATCCTGACCAGACAAGCGAACCGGAAACCCTTCTCGCATCAAACTACCAAATGCCAATGCTTCAGCGGTTGACCAATCGAAACCTTGGCCAGTCTCGAACATTTTCTGCTTATTCTTTAACTGGCGCGTAAGAGATTTATGTAAATTAAAGCCATCAGGCACTGATGTCAGTCTTTCACCAATATCACGCAAACGATCGGCATCTACACCCGTTTCGCCTCTAACGAATTCTTCACGGCGCTTGCTTTCAAGACCTGACCAGCGACCGTCAAGCCAGTCAGGCTTATTCGGTTTGAACTCATTGGCAGACTCGAATTCGGTTTCAAGCATCGCACGGTAATTACTGAGCTGTGCGTTTACCTCGTCTTGTGAAAACAGGCCTTCTTCAACGAGCTGGCGACCATAAACGCTCACAACAGAAGGATGTTCTTTAATGCGGGCATACATAAGTGGTTGCGTAAAGGCAGGCTCATCCCCTTCATTGTGGCCAAATCTGCGATAGCAGAACATGTCAATCACAACGGGTTTAAGGAATTTTTGTCTGAACTCGGTTGCCACCTTCGTCGCATAGACAACTGCCTCGGGATCATCACCATTTACATGGAAAATCGGCGCCTCGACCATTTTCGCAACATCTGAGGGATAAGGTGAGGAACGCGAAAACCTCGGATTGGTTGTAAAACCAATTTGATTGTTAACAATAAAGTGGATAGACCCGCCGGATTTGTGCCCGACAAGACCGGAGAGGCCAAAACATTCCGCCACTATGCCCTGACCGGCAAACGCCGCGTCACCATGGAGAAGCAAAGGAATAACACTTGAACGGTCTGATTTACCGTTTTCAAGTTTATAAGTATCTTGTTTCGCCCGCGCTTTACCAAGTACGACAGGGTCAACCGCTTCAAGATGTGATGGGTTAGCTGTTAGAGAAAGGTGAACCTTATTGCCATCAAATTCACGGTCAGATGAGGTCCCCAAATGGTATTTCACATCGCCAGACCCCTCAACCGTATCAGGATGCGCGGCACCGCCTTTAAATTCGCTAAACAGTGCTCGGAAAGGTTTGGACATTACATTTGTCAGGACATTCAACCGGCCTCTATGAGGCATGCCAATGACAATTTCCTTAACACCGAGGTTCCCCCCGCGTTTGATAATCTGTTCAAGCGCAGGTACAATTGACTCCGCACCATCAAGTCCAAACCGCTTCGTGCCGGTATATTTAACGTCGATAAACTTCTCTAACCCCTCAGCTTCGACAAGCTTCGAGAAAATCGCCTTCTTACCTTCAGGGGTAAAACTGATTTCCTTATCGGGGCCTTCCATGCGTTCCTGTAACCAGCTCTTTTCATCTGGGTCACTAATATGCATGAACTCCAGTGCCAAACGTCCGCAATAGGTACGCTTAAGGATTTTAAGCATCTCTCTGATAGAAGCAAATTCGAGCCCCAGAACATAGTCAATGAAAATTTTTCGATCATAATCGGTCTGAGTGAAACCGTAGCTTTCCGGCTCCAGCTCAGGATGCGATTTGGGTGGCTCAAGACCCAGCGGATCCAAATCCGCGGCCAGATGCCCACGTGCGCGATACGCCCTAATCATCATAATCGCGCGGACAGAGTCAATCGTTGCCGAGCGAAGCGACTCTTCATTAAGAACCACGCCATTTTCGTCTGAACGGGTAGCGATTTTCTCGGCAATCTGTCCGGCAATTTGAACTGGGGATGCATCATCCCCCCAGTTACCATCTAAAGCAGAGGTAATCTCCCCATTCGGTGTTTCTGGCCAATGCGATTTTTCCCAGCTTGGGCGTAACCGTTCATTGCCTTTTTCAGCAGCACCAAGATTGTCAAAAAATTCTTTCCAGCCCCGATCCACAGATGCAGGCGCGGAAAGATATTGTTCATAAAGCTGCTCGATATAATAGGCATTCGCACCATCGAGAAAAGCAGTGCGGTGACCGGCTTCTCCTGTCACCATGTTGTCATCTTCATTCTGTGTACTCATGAACGTAAATTCCCTTACGGTCTAAAACAGCTATCCGTTTAAAATTTGGGACAATGTGGTGCCTAATGCTGCAGGCGACGGAGACACCGTGATGCCCGCAGAACGCATAGCTTCCATTTTATCTTCAGCACCACCTTTGCCGCCCGAAATAATGGCACCAGCATGGCCCATACGACGTCCGGGAGGTGCTGTAACACCTGCAATAAAACCCACTACCGGCTTTTTAACCGATGACGATTTAAGGAACTCTGCAGCTTCCTCTTCCGCCGAACCGCCAATTTCACCAATCATAATGATGGACTCGGTTTGGTCATCGCCCAGAAACAATTCCAGACAATCAATAAAGTTCGTACCGTTTACAGGGTCGCCACCAATACCGATACATGTCGACTGACCAAGCCCCGCCGCAGTGGTTTGTGCCACAGCTTCGTAAGTCAATGTACCGGAACGCGAAACAATACCAACACTGCCGGGACGGTGAATATGACCGGGCATAATACCGATTTTACATTCACCAGGTGTAATCACACCTGGGCAGTTCGGACCAACAAGCCTTGTCTTGGAACCCTGCAGAGCACTTTTGACCTTAATCATATCCATAACCGGAATACCTTCGGTAATACAGACAGCGAGTTCAATCTCAGCTTCAATGGCTTCAAGAATTGCATTGGCAGCAAAAGGGGGCGGCACATAAATCGCGCTCGCCGTAGCGCCGGTTTTGTCAACAGCTTCCGCGACTGTGTCAAAAACGGGCAGTCCGAGATGGGTTTCCCCACCCCGCTTAGGTGTGACACCGCCAACCATTTGAGTGCCGTAAGCAATTGCCTGTTCAGAGTGGAATGTGCCCTGGCTACCAGTGAAGCCCTGACAAATAACTTTGGTATCTTTTCCAACAAGTACTGACATCACCCGGCCTCCCTTACAGCGGCAACAATTTTTTCCGCAGCATCCTCAAGATTATCGGCAGGAATAATGGCCAGACCGGAAGCTGCCATAATCTCCTTACCTTGTTCGACATTCGTCCCTTCAAGACGAACCACCAGAGGCACAGAGAGCGCAAGCTCAGATGCCGCAGCAATGACGCCTTCCGCGATAATGTCACAACGCATAATGCCGCCAAAAATATTCACCAGAATACCTTTAACGTTTGGATCAGACAGAATGATTTTAAAAGCTTCAGTAACTTTTTCCTTCGACGCGCCGCCCCCTACATCAAGGAAGTTCGCAGGTTCTTCACCATAAAGTTTGATAATATCCATGGTTGCCATAGCAAGACCGGCACCATTCACCATACAACCGATTGAGCCGTCCAGCTTGACATAGCTGAGATCGTATTTAGACGCCTCAACTTCAGCAGGATCTTCCTCAGAGAGGTCGCGCAATTCAACAATATCGTCATGGCGATATAATGCATTGCTATCAAAATTGACTTTCGCATCGAGGCAAATCAAATCACCGGCACCATTAACAACCAGCGGATTAATCTCAAGCAGACTCATATCTGTATCAACAAACGCTTTATAAAGATTTTTAACCAGTGTCACACATTGATCAACCTGATTGCCGGTCAGCTTAAGAGCTGCAGCGATTTCTTGGCCATTCGCATCGGTTATGCCAGCAACCGGGTCAATACCAACGGTTAAAATCTTCTCAGGGGTTTCAGCAGCTACTTCTTCAATATCCATACCGCCTTCTGTAGAGGCAATGAATGACACTTTAGATGTCGCCCGATCAACGAGAATGGAGAGATAAAGCTCACGGTCAATTTGAGAGCCTTCTTCAATATAAACCCTGCCGACCTCCTTGCCCTCTGAGCCTGTTTGATGAGTAATCAGGGTCATTCCGAGCATACGATCTGCTTCAGCGCGAACATCGTCCACAGATTTAACAACTTTAACACCGCCGCCTTTACCGCGACCACCGGCGTGAATTTGTGCCTTAACAACCCATACCTGACCGCCAAGGCTTTCAGCATGCTGAACTGCCTCATCCGGAGAAAAAGCAATGCCTCCCCGCGGCACAGATACGCCAAAGCTCTTCAACACAGCTTTAGCCTGATACTCGTGAATATTCATTATTTACCCTCAGATTAATTTTATTTCACCCAAGGCTAACTGATTGACCAAATGCAAACAAGCTTAATCGGCGCAGAAAACCGCAAAAAAAAGCTTTTTTATCAGCTTAAGCCCTTGGCTCAACTATTTTTAGTAAATTAAGTATTACTTATTGCGAAATGCCTAAAGAAATTTCCTCAAATCGCTGGGCAGAGGTCTTATTTCAACTTGGGATCAATCTTTTGACAATCCTTAATCAGACCCTTCACAGCAGTCACAGATTTTCTAAAACCTACGCGTTCACCAGCATCGAGTTTGATTTCGACGATTTTTTCAACCCCTTTGGCGCCTATAACCACCGGCACACCGACATAAAGCCCTTTTTGACCATATTGACCGTTAAGATGCGCCGCGCATGGCAAAACACGTTTCTGGTCTTTCAAATAGCTTTCAGCCATTTCAATCGCCGCTGCTGCAGGGGCGTAAAAGGCAGATCCATTTTTCAACAGAGCCACAATTTCCGCACCCCCATCGCGTGTCCGCTGGACAATTTCATCAACTTTTTTCTGGGTAATCCATTTCATTTTTACCAGATCCGGCAAAGGAATACCTGCAACAGTGGAATAGCGAACAGATGGCACCATCGTGTCGCCATGTCCACCAAGCACAAAAGCGGTGACATCTTTCACAGAAACATTCATTTCATCGGCAAGGAAATAACGGAAACGGGCAGAATCCAGCACGCCCGCCATACCGACGACCATATTTTTAGGGAGGCCACATGATTTTTGTAATGCCCATACCATGGCATCTAATGGATTGGTGATACAGATCACAAAAGCCTTCGGGGCATATTTCTTTATGCCGTCACCGACTTGGCTCATAACTTTTAGGTTAATACCGAGCAAATCATCTCGGCTCATCCCCGGCTTGCGAGGAACACCTGCGGTTACGATAACAACATCTGCGCCTTTAATGGCGGCGTAGGATTTGGTTCCTTTAAGATTTGCATCAAAATGACTTACCGTAGAACTTTGTGCGAGATCGAGCGCCTTGCCCTGAGGTACACCGTCAACAATGTCAAAAATGACGACATCTCCAAGCTCTTTAAGCCCAGCCAGATGTGCCAGTGTGCCGCCAATTTGTCCACCACCGATAAGTGCTATTTTTTTGCGTGC
Organism: Candidatus Micropelagos thuwalensis; assembly: GCF_000469155.1. Classification (NCBI taxonomy): domain Bacteria; kingdom Pseudomonadati; phylum Pseudomonadota; class Alphaproteobacteria; genus Candidatus Micropelagius; species Candidatus Micropelagius thuwalensis. The sequence continues at coordinate 425,110 of NZ_AWXE01000004.1, forward strand.
CATGGGAAACCTCCATTTGTGAATTGCATCTTTCAGTTACCTTTTTTAGAAGCCTGATGCAACCCTGATGCGCTTTCCAATTCAGACTTCATCAGTAATGTCTGCGCCTGAATTATGCCCGAGACTGAAATAGTCTTCGGATTGCATCTCATATAACCTTGAAGCCGTCCGGCGAAACTCAAAGGCAGAGTCTCCCAAAGGATAAAGTTCAGACGGATCAGCCTCCGCAGACGCCAACAATTTTACCTTATGCTCGTAAAGCGCATCTATCAGATTTACAAATCTGATAGCTTCATTGCGGCGTTCGGGTGACAGTATGGGAATATTATCGATGAAGACCGTATGGAAAATTCGTGCCAATTCAAGATAATCAGCAGCACCTAAATTAGCTGTACACAAATCGGTAAATTCAAATCGTGCAACCCCTTGTGCCGAATTTGGGATAACCACCTCGCGACCTTTAACTGAAAGTGTAGCGCGTATGGCATCCGCACCACCTGTCATGCGTATAAAGGCATTATCCATTTCATTACGAGCTGCTGAACCAATAGGCTTGAACCAGACGGGATAACCTTTCAATCTGTCGAGGCGATAGTCTGTCGGGCTGTCGAGATACAGCACATCAACACGTGTTTTTAACAAATCAATAAATGGCAAAAAGCGATGGCGGTTTAACCCACCTTGATAAAGCTCATCCGGGATACGATTTGAAGTTGCCACCACAATCACCCCTGCGGAAAACAAAGCTTCGAATAAACGACCCAGAATAGACGCATCGGCAATATCCTTGACTTGAAACTCATCAAAACAAAGCAGTCGGGCCGATTTTGACAAGTCAGAAGCGACTGGCGGAATAGGGTCATCCCCTTTTACGAGACCTTTTTTTAATTGCTGACGATAGTCATGTATCCGTTCATGCACCTCCTGCATGAAAGCATGAAAATGTACACGTCTTTTTCTTTTCTCCTCGGCACTCTCATAAAACAAATCCATCAGCATGGACTTGCCACGCCCAACATCACCATGAATATAAATCCCGCGCGGTGACGGCTTTTTTTTGAAAATTTGGGTGAAGCTTGTTGGCTTGAGCATTTCATTTAAGCTATTAAGCCGCACAACAACATCCGCTTGACCGCTATCAGGCTGCAGAATACCGCTCTCAATCAGCGCGTTATATTTTGCGAGAGGCTCCGAGTTCATAATGAGGGTTTACTGATTTCGGTGCCATTTGACCAGCCCAGAAATAAACAAGAGGCACTAGACCTCGCGGGTTACCATCATTTTTTTAATCTCGGAAATGGCCTTAGCAGGAGACAATCCCTTCGGGCAGGCCTTGGCACAATTCATAATTGTATGACAACGATAGACGCGGAATGGGTCTTCAAGATCATCAAGACGCTCTCCCGTCGCCTCATCCCGACTGTCAATGAGCCAGCGATAAGCTTGGAGTAATACAGCAGGGCCGAGATATTTATCGGAATTCCACCAGTAAGATGGGCAGGATGTCGAACAACAAGCGCATAAAATACATTCATAAAGACCGTCAAGCTTTTCACGATCTTCGCGGGATTGTTTCCATTCACTTTGCGGTTGCGGCGTATCGGTTTTCAGCCATGGTTCGATAGATTGATACTGCGCGTAAAGGTTAGTTAAATCAGGTACCAAATCTTTAATGACAGGCATATGAGGCAAAGGACGTACAGTAATTTTACCTTTGGTCTCATCCAGACCTTTAGTACAAGCCAAGGTGTTTTGACCGTCAATATTCATGGCGCAAGATCCGCAAATACCTTCACGGCAAGATCTGCGGAAAGTTAGTGTCGGATCAATCTCGTTCTTGATTTTAATGAGCGCATCCAAAAGCATTGGGCCACAATCCGCAGCATCAATCTCATAAGTATCCATGCGTGGGTTTGCTGGATCTTCCGGATCCCAACGATAAATTTTTAGTGTCCGGGGTTTTTCAAGCTTTTTATCGGCTTTGTGAACAACGCCTTTTTGAACACGGGAATTTTTGGGCAGGGCAATCTCAACCATAACTGCTTCCTTAATTGCTTAGTAAACGCGCGCTTTGGGTTCAATATAGCTAACTTCATTTGTCAGCGTATGCTCATGGACAGGACGATAACCAATCGTCGGGGTGGCACCTTCGCGTGTGCTACCAACCCAGACAAGCGTATGCTTCATCCAGTCGTCATCATTGCGGTCTGGGAAGTCCTCACGAGCATGACCGCCTCGGCTTTCCTCTCGCGCATTCGCACCTTCAACCGTTGTGACAGCCTGAACCACCAAATTGTCAAACTCAAGCGTTTCAATCAAATCGGAATTCCATATCAATGAACGATCTGATACTGAAATATCTGACATGCCTTCAACAACCTTGCGCATGCGCTGGCAACCCTCTTCCAGCACTTCACCGGAACGGAATACGGCACAATTTTCCTGCATGGTACGTTGCATTTCAAGTCGCAGTTCTGAGGTCGGTGTGCTGCCATCAGCGTGACGGAAGTGATCAAGACGATCAATAGCATTCTGACCGGCATCAGCAGGCATCGCAGCGTGTGATTGCCCCGGTGAAACCAACTCAGCCGCCCGAATGGCAGACGCACGACCAAACACAACGAGATCAATCAGTGAATTAGAACCCAGACGATTAGCACCGTGGACGGACACACATGCCGCTTCACCAATCGCCATAAGGCCGGGAACGGTTCGATCTGGTTCGCTTTCCGTCGGGTTAAGCACTTCACCGTGATAATTGGTTGGGATACCACCCATATTATAATGCACAGTTGGCAAGACAGGAATTGGCTCTTTTGTGACATCCACACCGGCGAAAATACGCGCACTCTCAGAAATACCCGGTAGACGTTCTGCCAAAACATCGGGGTCAAGGTGATCAAGATGCAAATAGATGTGATCCTTTTGTGGCCCGACACCACGCCCTTCACGAATTTCAATCGTCATGGAGCGTGAAACAACATCACGAGATGCCAAATCCTTTGCTGAGGGGGCGTAACGTTCCATAAAACGCTCACCTTCAGAATTAATGAGGATACCACCTTCACCGCGAGAGCCTTCAGTAATCAGACAACCTGCACCATAAATTCCTGTTGGGTGGAATTGGACAAACTCCATATCCTGAAGGGGTAATCCAGCACGAACTGCCATGGCAGAACCGTCACCTGTACAGGTATGGGCAGACGTTGCCGAGAAATAAGCCCGCCCGTAACCTCCGGTTGCCAAAATGGTCTCATGCGCTCTGAAACGGTGAAGTGACCCATCAGCCATGCACAGAGCTGTGATACCAATGCATCGGCCTTCATCATCCATCATCAAATCCAGGGCGAAATACTCGATGAAAAACTCCGTCGAATGACGCAGTGATTGTCCATAAAGCGTATGCAGAATGGCATGACCCGTCCGGTCAGCAGCAGCGCAAGTACGCTGGGCAATTCCTTCACCAAAATTGGTGGTCATGCCGCCAAACGGACGTTGATAAATCTTACCTTCTTCGGTTCGAGAGAAAGGTACACCAAAATGTTCAAGCTCGTAAACTGCTTCGGGCGCGTTACGGCACAGATATTCAATCGCGTCTTGATCGCCAAGCCAGTCTGACCCCTTCACGGTATCATACATGTGCCAGCGCCAGTCATCATCACCCATATTACCTAGGGCGGCTGAAATACCGCCCTGTGCTGCAACCGTATGAGAACGGGTGGGGAAAACTTTCGAAATACAGGCGGTTTTAAGGCCCCGTTCGGAACAACCAAGCGCAGCGCGCAAGCCAGAACCACCGGCGCCAACAACAACGACATCATAAGTGTGGTCTATAAATTCGTATTCACTCATTCTTTACTCCACGGGAGGCCGCTTCAGGCCAGTGTAAGTTTCAAAATGGCCAGCACACTTGCGGTGCCGACAGCTAAGGCAAAAAAGGTATTCAGAATAAGCGCCAAGAGTTTGGCCATATGACCATGGATATAGTCTTCTATAACGACTTGTAAACCCAAACGCATGTGCCAAACCATACTTAAAATCAGTAAAAGCATGACCAGCGCCACAATCGGGCGAGACAGGAAGGCTGTGACGGTCACATAATCAGCCCCTGCATGTGCAACCATTGCACTAACAAAAAAGACGGCAAGCGGAATATTAGCCAACGCTGTGACACGTTGAAGCCAAAAATGCTCCGTGCCTTTTTTAGCAGATCCCAGGCCCCGCACGCGAGAAAGCGGTGTACGCATTTCAGACATTAAAATGCCCCCATGAATTTATAAGCCAAAACCCAACTGATAAGCGTCAGCAGGATAGGTATCAAAGTCGCACCGCGTGAAATCCACTCAACCGTGGAAAGCTCAAACCCAGCGCCAGTATCCCAAATAAAATGCTTAATCCCACCAAACATGTGATGAAACAGCGCCCATGTGTAACCAAACAGAACCAGTCGTCCTATCCAGCTTCCAGCAACATTTTGAAAAAAGGCAAAAGCCTCAGGCCCGGTTGCCGCCGCCATCAACCACCAGACAAGCAACAGAGTACCCGCATAAAGAGCTATCCCTGTTGCGCGGTGCAAAATGGACAGAAACATTGTCAGCGTCCAGCGATAAATCTGGATATGAGGCGATAGCGGTCTCTGACGGGTTTCGCCGTTAACTATTTTGTCTGTTGTATCTGACATTCTCACTTCCCAAGTTCATTTCCTCTTATACTCTTCACATTTGATTATGTCATCCCTGCCAGTGCGACAGGTCGGCGCAGGTATCAGACAGAAATAGGGGGGTAAATTAGCTTTTAACTCTCTATTTCTTGTATCGCCGCCGCAATAGCAACTATGCGCTTAGCCTGTTGCAAGTGAAGTAATTCGGTCATTTTTCCGTTCACTTTAATGACGCCTTTACCGGCATTTTCTGGACTCTGAAAGGCCGCAATAATGTTTTCCGCCTCACCAATCTCGTCTGATGTCGGCGCAAAAAGCCTGTTTGCCGTTTCAATCTGTTGAGGGTGTATTAGCGTCTTTCCGTCAAAACCAAGTGCAATGCCGTGTTCACATTCTTGACCAAGACCATCTAGGTCATTGATATCATTAAATACCCCATCAAGAACGCTGATGTGATGCGCCCGCGCAGCTGTGACCATTTTCGAAAGGGCATAGAGCATTCCCTCTCTTTTGGATTGACGGTCAGATGCCAACCGAATCTGCATGTCTTTCGCTAAATCATTTATGCCTGCAATGAGGCAGGTTACCCTCGGATGCGCAGCGATTTCAGCACAATTTAAAACCGCAGGCGCGGTCTCAACCATCACCCAAAGGGGTAGTTCCGCCGGCAGTCCGGTAATATCTAAATCAGCCTTGCCATTTATTTTTGGCAATAATATCGCATCCGGTAGCTCATCACCACTAAGCGCGGTAATTGCGGCAATATCCGCCTGCCCAATTGCATCTGATGGATCATTGATTCGTACAATGCGTTCCCGCTTGCCAAAACCGCCCTGTTGCAGATGTGAAACTGCCGTATCACGCGCGAGCTGTTTGTCTTCTGGTGAGACCGCATCTTCAAAATCAATAATGATACAATCTGCGGGCAGTGTCCGCGCCTTTGTGAGCGCCCTATCATTGCTACCCGGCATAAAGAGCGCACTTCGCCTTGGATGAAGACGGGTGTCGGATAAGCTCATTTTAGGTTTTTGCCTTTAAGTGACGCTCGACAAGTTCTTCAGCGATTTGAACAGCATTCAGCGCCGCACCTTTTCTTAGATTGTCAGAAACCACCCAAATATTCAGCCCGTTTTCAACAGTCGGGTCTTTTCGGATACGCGACACAAAAGTCGCATAGTCGCCAACACATTCAACCGGCGTGACATAGCCCCCATCTTCTCTTTTATCGACAACGAGCAATCCGGGTGCCTCACGCAAAGCCTCACGCGCCTGTTTCTCGTCAATTGGCTTGGCGAATTCAATCGTCACCGCCTCTGAATGCCCGACAAATACCGGCACGCGCACGCAGGTCGTGGTCATCTCAATGGCTGGATCAAGAATTTTTTTCGTCTCAACCACCATTTTCCATTCTTCTTTGGTGCTGCCATCATCCATAAAAACATCAATATGAGGAATGACATTAAAAGCAATCTGCTTCGTGAAGTTCTCCTTCACCATCTCATCATTCACAAATATGCCACGGGTCTGAGTGAATAACTCATCCATAGCAGCATTACCTGCACCCGATACGGATTGATAAGTTGACACCACAACGCGTTTGATTTGTGCGATATCATGAAGGGGTTTTAACGCGACAACCAGTTGTGCAGTCGAGCAATTTGGATTGGCGATTATATTTTTCTTGGTGTAGCCCGCCAATGCCTCGACATTAACTTCTGGGACAATCAACGGCACATCCTCATCCATGCGGTAGAGAGAGCTATTGTCAATTACCACACAACCCGCCGCCGCCGCTTTCGGCGCAAATTCTTTGGTCGCAGACGAACCGCAGGCAAACAAAGCGATATCGGCTTTCGACCAGTCAAAATTTTCCATAGCGGAAGCTTTAAGCGTCTGGTCGCCAAAGCTTATTTCTTTGCCCTGTGAACGACGTGACGCCAAGCCAAAAACTTCCGTTGCCGGAAACCCGCGTTCCGACAGAATATTTAGAATTTCTCTGCCGACATTTCCGGTCGCGCCAGCAATGGCAATACGATAACCCATTATGAATATTGCTCCTGCAACTCATTCAGCGATGCCAGTATTGCATCACTCATTCCCACTGTGCCGACTTTCTCCATACCGGGTTGCATAATATCGCCACAGCGAATGCCCTTATCCAAAACATGTGTCACAGCGGCTTCCAACAAATCTGCGTCCTGACCGCGATTAAAACTATATCTCAGCGCCATAGCAAAAGACATAATCGTAGCAATCGGATTAGCAATGCCCTGTCCAGCAATATCTGGCGCTGAGCCGTGCACGGGTTCATACATAGCTTTAGAACGACCTTCAGAGTCCGCAGCGCCAAGCGCCGCAGACGGCAACATGCCGAGTGAGCCGGTCAACATCGCCGCGACATCTGACAGTAAATCACCAAACAGGTTATCTGTGACCAGCACATCATATTGTTTCGGATTTCTGACAAGTTGCATCGCGCAATTATCAGCTAGCACATGTTCCAACTCAAGTTCAGGAAACTCATTTCCGATGACGCGGGTGACTTCTTCATTCCAGAGGAGACCACTTTCCATCACATTGCGTTTTTCTGCCGACGCCAATCGCTTGTCGCGTTTCATGGCAAGGTCACCAGCGACGCGGGCAATGCGTTCGATTTCGTAGGTCTCGTAAACCTGCGTGTTCACGCCGCGTCTTTGACCGTCACCGAGATCTTCAATCCCGCGCGGCTCCCCAAAATAAACGCCACCGGTCAGTTCGCGCACAATCAGAATATCCAGACCTTCGATAATATCGCGTTTTAAAGAAGACGCATCAGCAAGGGCAGCAAAACAAATCGCGGGACGTAAATTTGCAAACAGCCCCAATTCACCTCGCAATCTGAGAAGCCCTGCCTCGGGACGCACATCATAGGCAACGCCATCCCATTGCGGGCCACCGACAGCACCAAGCATTACCGCGTCGGATTGATGCGCTTTTTCCATCGCCGCATCGGAAATCGCCTGACCATGCTCGTCATAGGCACAGCCGCCAACAAGATCTTCATCAATTGTGACATCAAATCCACGCTGTGTACCATACCAATCAATGATACGCCGCACTTCGGCCATCACTTCCGTACCAATACCGTCGCCCGGAAGCATTAATATTTTCCCCATGAGGTTACCTCTTATAAATAGTCAGATTATCTCAAATTAAGGATATCTAGCACCATGCAAGCTGATTGCGTTCAGCTTCAAAAGCGTCAATTTTTTCACTTTTTTTAAGGGTCAGACCAATATCGTCCAAACCTTCTATCAGACAATTCTTTCTGAACGGGTCAACGTCGAAAGAAATCGTTTCGCCATTTGGACGCGCAATGGTTTGTGCCTCCAGATTGATTGTCAGAACGGTGCCATTACCCTGCTTGGCATCGGACATTAATTTGTCAACTTCAGCTTGAGGTAAAGCAATCGGCAAAATGCCGTTTTTAAAGCAATTATTAAAGAAAATATCGGCAAAGCTCGGCGCGATAACACAACGGAAGCCGAAATCTAGCAACGCCCATGGCGCATGTTCCCGGCTTGACCCACAACCGAAATTATCACCAGCAACCAGAATTTGCGACTGACGGTAGTCTGGCAAGTTGAGAACAAAATCTTCAATTTCAGAGCCGTCAGGGCGAAAGCGCATTTCATCAAAAACATTTGCACCCAGACCGGAGCGCTTAATTGTTTTCAAAAACTGTTTAGGCACAATCATATCCGTATCGACATTTATCATATCAAGCGGAGCGGCAATTCCTTCGAGGGTTGTAAATTTTTCCATTAGGGTAGCCTCCGATTAAAAGTCACGAATATCGACAAAATGACCGCGAATAGCGGCTGCCGCCGCCATGGCTGGCGAAACAAGATGCGTCCGGCCCTCGCGCCCCTGACGCCCCTCGAAATTTCTGTTCGACGTCGACGCGCAACGCTCTTGCGGGGATAACTTATCCGCATTCATAGCGAGACACATGGAACAACCCGGATCACGCCATTCAAATCCAGCATCGAGGAAAATCTTATCAAGCCCCTCTGCCTCGGCCTGTTTTTTAACAAGACCTGAACCAGGCACAACCATGGCATTCACACGGTCAGAAACTTTTTTCCCGTCAATCACTTTTGCTGCGGCGCGCAAATCTTCAATCCGGCTATTGGTGCAAGAGCCGATGAAAACGCGGTCAATCTCGATTGACTGAACAGGCATATTAGCTTCCAGACCCATATAGGACAGCGCACGCTCGGTTGCTTTGCGACGCGCTTCATTATCAATTTCTGCCGGATCCGGGACACGACCATTAATGGAAATCACATCCTGCGGACTTGTTCCCCAAGTAACAAGTGGCGGCAAATTCGCTGAATCAATCGTGATTTCTCGATCAAAAACAGCTTCAGGGTCAGACCGCAATGTCTGCCAATAGGCAACAGCAGCATCCCAATCTGCACCTTTTGGCGCTCTTGGTTTGTCTTTTAAATACTCAAATGTCTTTTCATCCGGCGCAATCAGTCCTGCACGTGCACCCGCCTCAATAGACATATTACAAAGCGTCATCCGCCCTTCCATAGTCAGCGCTTCAATTGCCGGGCCTGCATACTCCAGAACATAACCTGTACCGCCGGCTGTACCAATTTCACCGATAACAGCAAGCGCGATATCTTTAGCCGTGATGTAATCAGGCGCTTCGCCAATAACATTGACGCGGAAATTCTTCGCTTTGCGTTGAGCCAGCGTCTGCGTAGCAAGCACATGCTCAACCTCAGAAGTACCAATGCCATGTGCAAGTGCACCAAACGCACCATGTGTTGATGTATGGCTATCACCGCAAACAATGGTTAAGCCCGGCAGGGTAAATCCTTCCTCAGGGCCGGTGACATGCACAATGCCCTGGCGCAAGTCCATCATACCAATATGGTCAATACCGAAGTCAGCGCAGTTTTTTTCAAGTGTCTCGATTTGAATACGGCTTTGCTCGTCTTCAATGGCCTCAATACCGCCGGCACGATTGGTTGTTGGGATATTATGGTCAGCAACGGCAAGTGTTTTGGATGGAACACGTACCTGACGACCTGACATTCTTAGCCCTTCAAAAGCCTGCGGGCTGGTGACCTCATGAATGAGATGCCTGTCAATATAAAGGAGGCAATTGCCGTCATCCTGTTCATCCACAAGATGCGCCTGCCAGATTTTATCATAGAGCGTCGTATGAGACATGAGTTCACCTCTCCAAAACAGCCCTGAATTGAATGAATTTTAACTGCCAGGGCACAAACAAAAAGATACCACAATGAATGGCATTCAAGAAACCAGCGGCTTATTCAGTGCCACCTTCAGTAGGTGTAATAGCTTCAGCCGTGTCAATTTGAGATTCTTCTTGTACCGGCTGGGCATCCACAGCAGGATTTTCAGCGACTTTACGCGCTGTCCGGCGCTCAGTAATTCTGGCTGCTTTACCAGTCAATCCGCGCAGGTAATAAAGTTTTGCGCGACGGACGCGTCCACGACGTACCACCTCAATGCTGTCAACCAGCGGGCTGTAAATGGGAAAAACACGCTCAACACCTTCACCATAGCTAATCTTACGTACGGTAAAGCTGGAATTGAGGCCACTGCCTGAGCGGGCAATACACACACCTTCATAGGCCTGAATACGCTCGCGCGTGCCTTCCTTAACCTTCACATTCACCTTTAACGTATCTCCAGCTTGGAAATCCGGCACGTTTTTGTCTGCAGCAATTTCTGCAATATGTTCGCGGTTCAGTTCATCAATCAAGTTCATGGCATCATCCATTATAAACTGGCTAAAAACAGCCCGCAGGCCACCTATTAAGCCTAGCCGAATATGTTTGGTACAGTTATCGGCATCAAAAAATTTCTACTTTGAAAACACAGTTTCAAACCGAATGGGGGCAATTAACACGGAAACTCACCCTTGTCACCCCTTTTTGCCCATAAAAACAGGTAATTTCACCATATAAATGCACAATATATGCTGTAGGTGTTAAAATCGGTAAAATACACCCGATTAGGGCTTTTTTTTGTAGATTTCCCACAAATCTGGTCGTCTTTCGCGGGTAATTTGTTCAGACATCTCCTGCCGCCAGGCCTCTACCTTAGCGTGGTCGCCAGACGTCAGAATTTCGGGGATGCTATGCCCTTCAAACTCTGCCGGTCGTGTATAATGCGGGTATTCCAACAAACCCGCTGAGAAACTTTCATCTTCACCCGAACGCGCATCGCCCATAACACCAGGGCGCAAGCGCAAAGCCGCATCCAACACGACTTGCGCGGCGACTTCACCGCCAGACAATACATAATCGCCAAGGCTGACTTCTTCAACCTCGCGTGTATCGTAAAAACGCTCATCTATACCTTCAAAACGCGAGCAAAAGACAATGACACCCGGGCCATCTGCCAATTCCTGAACCCGTTTCTGGGTTAGAGGTTTGCCGCGCGGGGTCATTGACATAACCGGCAAACCGGGATGTGCCGCAATCGCTGCATCATAGGCCGCCGCCGCGATATCTGCGCGTAACACCATACCTGCGCCACCGCCTGACGGCGTATCATCCACGGATTGATGCTTGCCCGTCCCGAAATCACGCAAAGCGACAATATCGAGCGACCAAACGCCTTCATCCAGTGCACGACCAGCCAGCGCGTGTCCCAACATGCCGGGAAAAGCTTCCGGTAAAAGAGTAATCACACAGGCTTGCCAACTCATTCGCTTGCCTCATCGTCAAAATCTTGTGGCGGGATAACTATAAGCGTTCCTGATTGAAAATCAATTTCAGGTATATTGATTTTGGTAAAGGGAATAAACTGGCCATCAATATCCAGCAAGTCGGCTGAGCCAAAATTATAAACAGCTTTAACCGTCCCCAGTTTCTCACCTTGTTCTGTCACCGCCACAAGGCCTATCAAATCAGCATGATAATAATCTTCTTCTTCCAGTTTAGGCAGGTTATCGCGCGTAATATAAAGACGGGTACCTTTAAGTGCTTCTGCATGTGACCGTGATGTGATGTTTTTAAATCGAACACGAGCACCCATTTTATCAGGATAGGCATCTAAAATCTCAAAAGAATTTTGCCCGACCTCATCCCACAAAGCACCGTAAGCAGCAATATCCATGGGGTTTTCAGTGAATGTCTTAATTCTAACATCCCCTTTTACCCCATGTGCTCCGGCAACCGCACCCACACATATTCGAAAGGTGTCACGATCGCCGTTTGCATCATGGGAAGGTGCGCTCGCATCAGTGGCGCGCGCACCCTGAAAACCCCCTGCATCTCCGTTTTTTCGGGACGCCAATTAGTCTTCCTTCTCAGCCTCTTCAGCAGGAGCTTCTTCAGCAGGAGCTTCTTCGGCAGGAGCTTCTTCGTCAGGAGCTTCTTCAGCAGGAGCTTCTTCAGCAGGAGCTTCTTCAGCAGGAGCTTCTTCAGTAGGAGCTTCTTCGGCAGGTGCTTCCTCGGCAGGCGCTTCTTCAGCAGCTGCTTTCTCTGCTTCTTTCGCGGCTTCCTCAGCTTCTTGCTTGGCGGCTAAGCGCTCTTGCGCTTTGGCACCGGGAAGAGCTTTTTGTGGGTTATTACGCTCTTTACGCTTCCACATGCCAGCTTCATCCAAAAATCTTGCCACGCGATCAGATGGCTTCGCACCTTTTTCAAGCCAGTGCTTGATACGATCTAGCTCAAGTTGCAGACGCTCAGTGTTATCCTTCGGCAAAAGAGGGTTATAAATACCCACTCTTTCAATAAACCGACCGTCACGGGGCATCCGGCTGTCAGCAACAACAATCCGGTAATAAGGACGTTTCTTTGCCCCACCTCGGGACATACGAATTTTAAGTGCCATAAGTTATATTCCTTTCAAATCACTTAATCATTTCTTTTTAGGGGGAAAACCTGTCTTCGCGCCGCCCGCAAACGGGTCGGTGAAGGACGATCCCCCTAATTGTTTGGAAAGCTGGTCAAAATCCGGCATTTGGTTGCCGGTTGGTAAATCTGCCGGTAAATCAGCAGGAAGATTTCCGCCTAATCCGTCCATATTTCCACCCAGACCGCCACCGAGCGCACCCATCATGCCCGACAGACCACCCTTGCCCATTTTTTTCATCATATCCGCCATTTGGCGGTGCATTTTTATGAGTTTGTTAACATCCTGGACCTGCGTGCCAGACCCTGCGGCGACCCGCTTTTTACGGCTGGCATTTAATAATTTCGGATTGTCTTTTTCGGCTTGTGTCATCGACGAAACAATCGCGGCCTGACGGATTAGCTCTTTATCATCCATGCCAAGATTACCAAGCTGTTTGGCCTTTTTGCCCAGCAGATTACCGGGCAGCATATTCAACACCCCGGCCATACCCCCCATGCGCTGCATTTGTTTGAGCTGTTCCGCCATGTCTTCCAGCGTAAACTGCCCTTTTTTCATGCGCGCGGCCATTTTTTCAGCTTTTTCAGCATCCAAAGTTTCGGCAGCTTTTTCGACCAATCCGACAACATCGCCCATGCCAAGAATTCGACCGGCTATACGCTGGGCATCAAAAGCCTCAATTTTGTCAGTGCCTTCACCTGTCCCCAAAAACTTAATCGGGACGCCCGTCACATGCCGCATAGAAAGAGCCGCACCGCCGCGCCCGTCACCCTCGGTTCGGGTCAAGACAATCCCACTCAGGCTGACACGCTGACTGAATTTCTCGGCAATAGTGACGGCTTCCTGACCGGTCAGACTATCGGCAACCAACAAGACTTCCTTCGGGGTTGAAATTTTTTCAATCTTAGCAAGCTCTGCCATGAGAGCTTCATCCGCATTAGTCCGACCTGCCGTATCAAGCATAACCACATCAAAACCGCCAAGCCGACCAGCATCCAATGCGCGTTGAGCGATGGAAACAGGACGTTGCCCTTCAACAATCGGTAGGGTTTCAACTTCAATTTGCTCTCCAAGCACACGAAGCTGCTCCATAGCCGCAGGTCGCGAGGTATCCAGTGATGCCATCAGGACTTTTTTCTTTTCGCTTTTCAGTCGGCGCGCAATTTTCGCCGTGCTGGTTGTTTTACCGGAACCTTGAAGACCAACCATCATCACAGGCACGGGCGGCACAGCATCAAATGAAAGTGGCACAGCCTCCCCGAGCATAGTGACCAACTCATCATGAACGATTTTAATAACTTGTTGACCCGGCTGAACGGATTTAAGAACATTTGCTCCCACCGCGGCTGGTTTAACAGATGCTATGAAATCTTTGACAACAGGCAAGGCGACATCGGCTTCCAACAGCGCTTTTCGAACTTCCTGAAGCGCGGCGTCGACATCTTTTTCAGACAGCGCACCGCGCCCGGTCAAGCGGTCAAATATACCTTCCAGATTTTCAGACAGTGTTTCAAACATGTCTATTTTTCATCCATTCGCTTCTATGGTCACACGGCTTTCCACATGACTATTTTCCAACCGATAATGCACCCGAGGACGAATATCGTTGTCGGGTGTTGATTTTGCTCCAATGAGCGAAACCAGATAATGTTACTTATCTATGTGATTTGACGACAAACTAGGCAGAGAGAGGCAGAAAGTCAAGTAAAGCAGACGCTTACATCTAAACTCACATATCGTAATAGATGCAAAACTGGCTATTTTCACCTAATCTGCCTATATAGGCGCTATTAAGCTAATTTTTGTAAATACAATTTGGGACACCCGTTGTGACGAAAACAAACGGACAGGACAATTTGAGGCCTTTCTCCAGAATGAATGGGTTGGGGAATGATTTCATCATTTTTGATGTGATGGATGATAATACGCTATTGCCTGACGATATCTCCAAAAATATGTGGCGCAATATTGCTGATAGAGACAATCCTGCGACCAAAGGGTGCGACCAAATTTTGATTTTGCGACCGCCTTTATCCAAAGGTGACTGTTTTATGGATATCCTTAACGCAGATGGGAGCCAAGCGGAGTCCTGCGGCAACGGCACGCGTGCTGTGGCCGCTTATATTGCGAAACACAAAGGTCAGACCAACCCAGTGATTGAAACGCTCGGCGGGTCACTATCCTGCGCGGTCATGCCAGAAAATCGCGTGGAAGTTACCATGCCGGCGCCAAAATTTGCATGGACTGATATTCCCGTGGCCGAAGAAGTCAAAACTAACGGTGTGAAATTACATGATGACTTGCCCCCGGCTTTTCTTGTGAATGTTGGCAATCCGCATGCTGTATTTTTTGCTTCTAAGAAAACCAAATGGATGGCTTCAAAATTTGGTAGCGATCTTGAAATGCATCCACTCTTTCCTCAGCAAGCAAATATAAATTTTGCGCAAATATTGCGCGATTTTGAGAGAGCAACGATTTTGTTGCACACATGGGAGCGCGGTGCTGGGCTTACCAAAGCCTGCGGCACGGGCGCATGCGCGACGGCAATCGCCGCCATTGAACTGGGCGCAACAAGATTGCCGGACGGCACATTACGAACCGAAGTGGATATTATCCCACCCGTTAATCGTGACAGGAATGAAAGCGACATCATCACCATTCGCTATCAACCGGGGGCAGAGACATATATTATGCGCGGACCTGCAGAATTTGAATTTGACGGGAAGGTAAGCCTGTGAGGAAAAATAACGACCTTACAGTCAGGAATTTTGGATGCCGTCTCAATGCGCTGGACGGCGATCATATTCGTGATGCAGCTCACAAAGCCGGGCTGGCACAAGCCACAATCATTAACAGCTGTGCCGTGACTTCTGAAGCTGTCAGACAGGCACGTCAGGCCGTACGTAAAGCGGCAAAAACGAAACCAGAAACGCCAATTATTGTGACGGGCTGTGCCGCCCAAACTGACGGTGAAGCCCTCGCCGCCATGCCGGAAGTCAGTAAGGTTCTGGGTAATGAAGAAAAGTTTTTACCGTCCTCTTATGCGTCACAATACACGCAACAAGACGAAACTGTTCAAGTCAGTGATATTATGGCGCTTACCCGCGCCGTGCCGCGACTCAATGTGCCACAACAAAACCGCGCGCGCGCTTTTGTTCAGGTGCAAACAGGGTGTGACCATAGATGTACATTTTGCATTATCCCATTCGGGCGCGGAAATTCTCGTTCAACCCCGATAGCGGAAGTCGTGGAAAATTGCCAAACGCTCATCGCATCAGGTCATCGGGAAATTGTCCTCACAGGCGTGGATATTACAAGCTGGGGAGGGGACCTTACAGATTCTGAAAATGAGGGTTTAGGCGATTTGGTATCAGCTATTTTAGAAAATACACCCACGCTAGAACGACTCCGTCTGTCATCCGTGGATGCAGTCGAACTGGATGCTAAATTGCTTGATCGTGTTGTGCGGGACAAACGTGTCATGCCGCATTTACACCTTTCTTTGCAAGCCGGTGACGATATGATTCTAAAACGAATGAAGCGCCGCCACACGCGTGAAGATGCAATTGCTTTTTGCCACGAGATCAAAGCCAAAAGGCCCGATATGGTCTTTGGTGCAGATATCATTGCGGGCTTTCCGACTGAAACCGACGAGATGTTCGAAAATTCCCTCAAGCTGGTTGAGACATGTGAAATTGTCTGGCTTCATGTTTTTCCGTTTTCACCACGCCCTGACACGCCGGCGGCTAAAATGCCCCAACTCTCTGGCGAAACAATCCGCGAGCGTGCCAGATTATTGCGCGAAGCCAGTGATAAAGTCAGACAAAATTGGCTGGAAACGCAAATAGGCTCAACTCTAAAAGGTCTGATTGAAAAACCGGGTCAAGCACGTAGTGAAACTTTTGCCATGATTGATTTTTCCAATGAAGAAGAAAACAACTCTCCAATAGGCGACATATATAATTTTGAAATCACCGGACATGACGGCTCAAAATTAATCGGAAAGCGTCTTGCTTGACAGGAATGAGAGAGAACTGAAACTGATGGGAATTTTTAACCGCCTTAAATCCGGCCTCTCCAAATCGAGCCGCACGCTTGGGGAAAACCTTGGGAGTATTATCCGCCGTCGGCGGCTGGATAAGGAGACACTCCAGGAACTTGAAGAATTGTTGATAACCTCAGATCTGGGTCTATCTGCATCGGCAGATATTATCGCCAATATCGCCCAGAAAAAAATTGAGGGCGACGTTTCTGAAACCGACATCAAAGAAATACTCGCCGCAGAAATTTCAGAAAAACTCGCGCCCCATAGCGGGGCCTTAAACCCCAACACGCATCAGCCATTTGTCATTCTTATGACGGGGGTAAATGGTGCAGGTAAAACCACCACCATTGGCAAGCTGGCAAACAAATTTCAAAATGACGGAAAATCTGTGATGCTTGCAGCGGGTGACACATTCCGAGCTGCTGCGATTGAACAACTTACCATCTGGGGAGAACGCGCCAATGTCCCCGTGGTCACCACCAAGCAGGGCGGTGATGCGGCAGGGCTGGCATATAACGCTTTACAACAAGCCAAGACCACCGGCACAGATATTTTGATGATTGATACGGCGGGACGTTTGCAATCGAACACCGACCTCATGGCTGAGCTTGAAAAAATAATCCGCGTGCTTCGCAAAATTGACCCTGACGTGCCACATGCCTCGCTCCTCATCCTGGACGCCACCACTGGGCAAAACGCCCTCACGCAAGCAGAGATTTTTCAAAAATCTGCCGAAACATCTGGCATTATTATGACCAAACTAGATGGCACAGCACGCGGCGGGGTACTGGTTGCGATTGCCGAGCGCCTTAATTTGCCAATACATTATATTGGTGTTGGGGAAAAGGCAGAAGACCTTCTGCTATTTGATGCGGAGTCTTATGCGCGTGCACTGGTCGGGCTAGAAGATATCGCTTAACGCTTAACCGGTATAGTTAAAGCCGGGAGTCTCGAGCCAATCTTCCGGCTGGGGCGCAGGCGGAAAGCTATCCATTTCCCGTGTTTCATAAAAATATTTTAGTGCCCAGTAAACACTCGGAAATGCCAGTTCTGCCCAAGGAATTTCCTCCCAGTCAAATAAAGCGACTTCAACAGTTTCATCACCGGCAGCAATGTTGGGAGAGCGCAAGTAACCCCGATAAAATATCTGCACCTGACTAATGCGTTCAATATTATAGATTGCCAGCAAGGGGCCGATTTCGACATCCGCACACGCTTCCTCTCTGGCTTCGCGGGCGGCGCCTTGTTGTGTTGTCTCTCGCTGTTCCATGAAACCTGCAGGAAGTGTCCAGAAACCTTTGCGCGGCTCAATATCCCGCCGACACATAAGTATCTTGCCTTCCCAAAGCGCAACGACACCGGCGACGATTTTTGGATTCACGTAATCAATAAACCCGCATGTGTCGCAAATATTTCTGGTGAGAGTGTCATTGTCCGGTGCGCGTTTTGAAAAAAGCGGGACGTGATTGTAATCTCGTGATTTATCCTGAAAAACCATGTGACCCCCTCGCGACACTGAAACGCAAATAACAACTACTCGTATGATATCCCTAACATTGGAAGTAATACTTCAGCAATTATTTCCTGTGTTAAAGGGCCGATATGACGGTGCAAAATCTTGCCATCACCGTCAATGACAAAAGTTTCCGGCACACCATAAACACCAAAACCAATCGCGACGCGGCCATCTTTGTCCATACCGATTTTTTTATACGGGTTACCCAGACCGGACAAAAAACGGATGGCCGCTTCTGTTTTGTCTTTATAATTAAGGCCATAAATAGGAACACCGGCGCGTGCCAACGACATCAAGGCGGGGTGCTCCTCACGACAAGGGACACACCAACTCGCCCAGATGTTGAGTAAAGACACATCACCCTTTTTTAGATCCGACGCATCAAATCCATTAAAGCCATTCTCCGAATGATTGGTCTGAAGAGGAGATAAAGAAAACGCCGGAACGGATTTATTAATAAGAACAGAAGGAAGCGAAGAGGGATCACCTTTTTGCAGGGCAAATAAGAACAAGATGAATATTAAAACAAAAACTGCAAAGAAGATGAAATGTCTTCCCAATGTTCTCACCTTATGAGCTTTTGGTGGCATCTTCTGATTTAAATTCATCTTCAATCTGCTTCCTGAAGCTAAAATAAGCGCGCAAGGTACGCGCAATCATCAGACATAAAATCACTCCCGTCGCGCCATAGCTGAAGCCTATATAAAAATTATGCTCCATTTCAGCTTGCTATCCTATTTGTCGTTTCAACTAAACCCAGACGCCTGACACGTAATTTTTGTTTAAAAATTTCTGTCTGCATCCGCAAAAGCCAGAGGGCAAAAAACAAGAGCTGGAAACCCAACGCCATAACCAATAAAGGCCAGAGATAATCACTGTGAAGCGCGGGCGCATCAAACCGTGAAACACTTGCAGGTTGGTGAAGCGTGTTCCACCAATCTACTGAGAATTTAACGATCGGCACATTAACAAAGCCAACAATCGCAAGAACCGACGAAACACGCCCGGCCTGTAGCGGGTCTTCAATCGCCGTCCATATCGCCAGATAGCCAAGATAGATGAAAAACAGCACCAGAACTGAGGTGAGGCGGGCATCCCAAACCCACCAAGTTCCCCACATCGGCTTGCCCCAAAACGCCCCTGTGATGAGCGTTATCAGGGTAAAGCCAGCACCGATGAGCCCCGCAGATTTGGCGGCAACATGACCTAGCGGATGGCGAAATACCAGACCGAAGATCGAAGAAATGGTCAAAAATGTATAAACAAATAAAGACATCCAGGCGGCAGGGACATGAATAAACATAATGCGTACCGTCATACCTTGCTGGTAATCAGCCGGAGCAGAAAAAGCCATGTAAAGACCAACGCAGAGACACACAATGCTCAAACCCCAGACCGGCAAAGTCAGGCGCTGAGCGAGTTGCATAAATCTATTTGGATTGGCGTAGGTAAACATTTGGTTAATCTATCTGCACTTAACAGAAAGTCAAAGCGACATGATGGTCATTTGAGAAAAGCGCGCAATGCCGCAGCCGCAACTAATGGACCAAAAAATAGGGCTGCACCGCCTATTGATAGTAAAAGAAGTACGGCGTTTAACCATTCATCAGTGTCTGCACCATTCAGAATTTGCGACAACGCAGAACTCCCAAAAATCAACACCGGCACATAAAGCGGCATCACCACAAGGGCGGCGAGCAAACCACTGCGCGAAACCCCCGCAGCAAGAGCACTCCCCATCATCCCGAGAAAACTCATCGCCGGACTACCCGCAAACAAAATCAAGCAAACGGGAAGCAAGCTTGGCGTATCAATATTCAATAAAAGCCCAGCGAGTGGCGCGGTCAGAACCAGCGGTAAAACAATCCCCAACCAATGCGCCACGCCCTTCGCAAGTAGCAGGATTTCAAGTGGGCAGTCAGACAGGAGATATTGGTCAAAACTCCCATCTTCTAAATCAGCTTGAAAAATAGACTCCAACGATAACAGCACAGCCAGTAAAAGTGCCACCCAGACGAGTCCCGGCGCAATGTCATGCAAGAGTTTTAAATCTGGCCCCAGACCAAAAGGTATCAACGCAACAGCAATCATGAAAAAACTTATGGAAAGACCGGCTGAATTTTCACGCCATGCCATCACAACATCTTGACGCATAAGGGCAATAAAACTGCTCATGGTTTTACACCGCCTATCATCAAATCATGTGTCGTGAATGACAACTGCTCATGACTGGCAGCGATTATCAAACCATTTTGCGCTAAATGCGCCTGCGCCATGTCCGTTAGCCAGTCTTTGCCATTATCATCCAGCCCGTTCAGGGGTTCATCAAGCAACCATATCGGACGCGGGGCGGCGATAAGACGCGTCAATGCCAGTCGGCGTTGTTGCCCTGAAGATAAAGCAGCGGTTTTCATGTCCACCAGACCATCAATACCCGCCGCTTGCAAAATATCTGCCGGCGATATTGATGACATGCCATTGCCGTGAAATGCCGCCCAGAAAGACAGGTTTTCCATAACGGTTTTTTGCTTTTTCAGAGCGTTTTGGTGTCCTATGTAATGATAGAGCGAGGACGTTTCAGGGCGTTTTAAAGACCCACCGGAAATCGGTAAAAACCCAGCTAATATGCGCAATAGAGAGGTTTTACCTGACCCGTTCGCACCTCGAACCATCATCGCCATGCCCGATTGAAGACTAAAATCCAGATCGGTAAAAACAAGGCGCGCACTTCGATGACAAGAGAGTGATTTACCCTCTATAAAAATGTCGGATTGCGGGAAATTATAAGAATTAATCATCGGGGTTAATATACACTTGTGTGAACAAAAAAATAAATTTTTCTAAGGCGTGGAAATTAAAATCTAAAAACAGTATATTCCCTTAAAATTGGTTTAATTCCAAACTAACAGCACATCATATAGCTAATCAGGGGATCTACATGGCGACGCAACGTGTCAGCAAAACTGCAGTTAAAAAAACTCAAAATAAAAAACCGACCACAAAATCTCGGGCGACAAAAAAGACATCACCCAAACATCCAAACAGCTTTAAAGCACTTAGAACACTTAAAGTTGGCGCAAAATCCTATACCTATTTCAGTTTGAAACAGGCAGAAAAAAATGGTCTAGATGGAATTTCCGCGCTGCCATATTCAATGAAAGTCTTGCTAGAAAACCTTCTGCGCCATGAGGATGGAGAGACAGTCACAGCTGATGATATTATCGCGATAAAAAAATGGATGTCGCGCCGCAAATCTAATCGTGAGATTGCCTATCGTCCGGCGCGCGTATTGATGCAGGATTTCACCGGAGTTCCGGCTGTTGTTGACCTTGCCGCAATGCGGAACGCCATGGAAAATATTGGCGGTAACCCTAAAAAGATTAACCCGCTTACCCCTGTTGATCTGGTGATTGACCACTCCGTTATGGTTGACCATTTTGGCACAAATTCATCATTGAAACAAAATGTTGATCTTGAATATGACCGCAATAAAGAACGCTATGAATTTTTGCGCTGGGGCAGCCAAGCCTTTGAAAATTTTCGTGTCGTCCCACCCGGAACAGGTATTTGTCACCAGGTTAACCTAGAAAATCTGGCGCAAACTGTTTGGACAAAAAAAACATCACTTAACGGTAAATCCGTTGAAGTCGCATATCCCGATACACTTGTCGGCACAGATAGCCACACGACTATGGTTAATGGTCTGTCCGTATTGGGCTGGGGCGTCGGCGGCATTGAAGCTGAAGCAGCCATGCTTGGTCAGCCGATTTCTATGTTGCTGCCTGAGGTCGTTGGGTTCAAACTGACCGGTCAATTACCTGAAGGTGCGACTGCGACAGATTTGGTTCTAACAATTGTCGAAATGCTCCGCGAGAAAGGTGTTGTGGGTAAATTTGTAGAATTTTATGGCGAAGGCCTGGACGCACTGTCTCTCGAAGATCAAGCAACAATAGCCAATATGGCGCCTGAATATGGCGCAACCTGCGGTTTCTTCCCAGTGGATATGGATACGTTAGGTTATTTAAAAGCCACAGGGCGCGCACCTTCCCGCATTCAGCTGGTTGAAAAATATGCCAAAGCACAGGGCATGTTCCGTACTTCCCAATCACCGGACCCCAACTTCACCTCTAAATTGAGTTTGAAACTTGAAGATATACGCCCAAGCCTTGCTGGACCAAAACGCCCGCAAGACCGTGTTCTAATGGAAGATATGGCGGATAATTTCAGCCAAGCCCTTGAAGACCTTGGCACTGCTAAATATGCCCGTAACAAACGTGTCGCCGTTAAAGGCGAGAAATTTGACCTCGGTCACGGTGATGTAGCGATTGCAGCCATTACATCTTGCACAAACACCTCTAATCCTTCGGTGATGATTGGTGCGGGATTACTGGCACAAAATGCTGTTGCCAAAGGACTGACTGTCAAGCCATGGGTCAAAACATCCCTTGCGCCCGGATCACAGGTCGTGACGGAATATTTGAAAGAAGCTGGGCTTCAAACTTCCCTCAACAAGCTCGGATTTAATCTCGTCGGGTATGGCTGTACAACTTGTATCGGTAATTCAGGCCCCTTATCAAAGCCGATTTCAGAGGCGATTAACAAAAATGATTTGATCGTAACCTCCGTCTTATCCGGTAACAGGAATTTTGAAGGTCGCGTCAGTCCGGATGTGAAAGCCAATTACCTCGCCTCACCATTATTGGTTGTTGCCTATGCCATCGCCGGTACGGTTAAAATCAATCTGGCAACAGACCCGGTTGGTCATGATAAAAAAGGAAATCCTGTTTATCTCTCGGATATCTGGCCATCTAGCCATGATATTTCCGACACGGCGCGTAAGGCCGTGAAGCCAAGCATGTTTAAAAGCCGTTATGCAGATGTATTTAAAGGCGATACTGGCTGGCGCAAAATCAAGGCGCAAAAAGGTCAGACTTTCGACTGGAATACGAAATCCACTTATGTCCAGAAACCATCCTTCTTTGATGATTTGGGTGACCAGGACGTTAAAGATATTCAACCGATTAACGATGCACATATTCTTGCCCTTCTTGGTGATAGTATCACAACTGATCATATTTCCCCGGCAGGCTCGATTAAGGCTGACAGCCCAGCAGGGAGTTATTTGACGAAAAACAAAGTGAAGGCGCAAAACTTTAACTCTTACGGTTCACGACGCGGTAATCACGAAGTGATGATGCGCGGTACATTTGCCAATATCCGTATCCGTAATCATATGGCACCAGGAACCGAAGGCGGCGTCACACGTCACCAACCGTCAAATAAAGAAATGAGCATTTATGATGCCGCCATTGAATATGCAAAATCTGAAACACCTTTAGTGATTTTTGCTGGTAAGGAATATGGCACAGGCTCTAGCCGCGACTGGGCAGCCAAAGGCACAAGATTGCTGGGTGTTCGCGCAGTTATTGCTGAAAGCTTTGAGCGTATTCACCGTTCAAACCTTGTCGGCATGGGTGTTGCACCGCTTCAATTTGCTGAAGGCGATAGCTGGGCAAAACTGAAGCTGGATGGCTCTGAGAAAATTACCATTGAAGGTCTGGATAAGTTGAACCCCCGCCAGAAAGTTCAAATGGTGATAGAACGGGCAAAAGGGCGGAAGACTAAAGTCACCCTGCTCAGCCGTATCGACACTCAAAACGAGACGGAATATTTCCGTAGTGGCGGTATTTTGCAGTATGTTCTTCGTCAACTCGCTGCCTAAATAAGAGACTATTTGCCTTGCCGGCGAATTTACGTCAGGATTAGATTATGAGTCAGTCTAAATCCTTGCAATTTGTCGGCAATGCTTATGATCTCGAAAAGCAAAGTGCGGCGCGACCTTCAAAGCTTACGATGTGGACGCGGCAAGAGCTGGACATCATTTTATCTCTCTACGGCAGACATGTCGCTGATGGACTTTGGCGAGACTATGGCATTGACGCGATGAAAGATTTAGCTGTTTTCAGCATTTTTAAGCGTGCACATGATCACCCGCTTTATCGAATCGAAAAAAGCCCATCCCTCCATAAAAGGCAGGGCATGTATGCACTGGTCAACAGCCACGGGCATGTCCTGAAGCGCGGCCACGACCTCACTCAAGTTCTCAAAGCTATCAAAACGAAAAAGGGGGGCGAGAGGAAAAGCAAAAAAGGCGCAGGTAATCCGCGCCTTTTAAACCAGATTTAATTGTTAATATGATCTCTAACTATTCTCGATTACCGAGGAATTGAAGCAGGAAGAGGAACATATTAACAAAATCAAGATACAGTCTTAGGGCACCGAGAACTGCCTTCTTTTCAGCTGTTTCTCTCGTATCACCAGCATAATACATCTGCTTAATCGCCTGCGTGTCATAAGCCGTCAGGGCTGCGAACAACAACACACCAATCACAGAAATCGCAAAATGCATCGCCGCACTGGCCATGAAAATATTGACGATGGAAGCGAGAATAATGCCGATAAGCCCCATAAAAAGGAAGGAACGCATACCCGACAGGTCTTTCTTGGTGGTGTAGCCATAAAGGCTCAGCGCACCGAAAGATGCAGAAGTGACCAAAAATGTTGTCACAATACTTTCTTGTGTGAAGACCAGTAAAATATAGGACAGAGAAAAACCCATAATACCTGAATAGGTAAAGAAGGTTGTTCGCGCTGTATTAGCCGACATTTTGTGTAGTCGCGCGGATAAATAAAAGACAACACCAAGCGGTGCAAACATCACGACCCAAACGAGTGGCGTATTGGCAATAGCTTGATAAATGCCTGATGAAGCACCAAAAAATGCTGCCAGTGCAGTCACAAGCAATCCAACGGACATATAGTTGTAAACTTTCAGCATATAAATGCGCAGGCCTTCGTCTATGTCACGGCTACGCGCTTCTGCTGCGAGGTTTTGAGAGTTCATATTGTCAAAATCAGACATGTATCACCTTTCAAGTTGATATTAACTAATATCTGTTGTTAGACCCAAAAATTCAAGGGTTAACTGTCAAAAACCTAACCATTTTAAATTGCTTTCTAATCCGAACGCAAAACAGGGGCGGCCTTGGCGCCGAGACTGCGCCATGTTCCCAAAAGCCCCAGGAACATGGATATGCCCGTCGCACAGGCAACCGTCAGAACCAATGTGCCAGGCAACATCACCCATGTAATGCCCAATACAAATTTTACAATCGCCCAAGCCGCGAATGTACCAATAAAAGTAGCTATAAGCGCGGCGCCTAAACCGGTAAGTCCGTATTCAATCAGATAAACATATAAAATCCGGCGCCGCGCCGCGCCCAATACTTTCATAATGACAGCATCATAGACACGTTTGCGATGCCCACCCGCAATTGCCCCAGACAGCACAAGAATACCTGTAATGATTGACAGCGCACTCATTGCGCGTACGGCCAGACCAAAATCATCGAGAATATCCTTTATTGTTTCCAGCGACTCCTTAATGCGGATAACCGTAATATTCGGGTATTCATTTATTAAAGCACGCCTAAGTGCAGCCTCTCCGACCACTGGAAGTGCTTTGCGCAGATTATCAGGTTCAACATCATCTAATGAAATTGTCATCAAATGGGCATGCGGGGCAGATGCAAGAGGTTGAGGCGAAAACAGGAATACAAAGTTAATGCCCATCGACTCCCAGTCAACTTTTCGCATATTAGCGATTTCAGCTGTAAAGGGCCGCCCAAGCACATTCATTGTGACCGTATCGCCAATCTCAAGCCCCAGACCCTCAGCGATCTCATAATCCATCGATACTAAAGGCGGGCCACCATAATCTGAAGGCCACCATTCACCTTCCGTCAAAACAACGCCTTCTGGTTTCCCAGCAGCATAAGTCAGTCCGCGATCACCGCGAAGCACCCATTCAGCTTCCGGAGCAGGTGTGACATCCCTTGAGGGTACCCCATTCACATGAGTTAACTTGCCACGCAACATCGGGCTGGTATTTAACTCTCTGAAACCGTCGGAAGCCTGTGCAAGACTTTTCACACCCTCTAATTGTTGCGTTTGTACATCCAGCAAAAAGAAGGATGGCGCCATGTCAGGAATATCGCCATCAATCTCGGCTTTCAAATTACCATCGACCAAAGAGATGACAGATAATAATGTCACCGCCAGCCCGACAGATAACATCACCGCCAGTGTCGGCGAGTCGGGGCGGTGAATATTTTTTAACGCAATCCGAAATTCCGGACTTGGTAATTTGCGGCGACGTCCGGCAAAACGCGCAAGGTTTGAAATAATGCCTGCCGCAATTCTGAGAATAAGATAACTGGCTGTCACCCCAGCAAGAAACCAGAACGTAATCTCAATATATCTGACCACTAAAAATGAAATTAAAACAAGACCAAGCAAGCACACTGCATAAAGACACATGACCCAGAAGGGCAGCGTTGTTTTTTCCGACACGAGGCTATCGCGAAACAGACCCGCTACGGGTATCGCCTGCGCGCGCGCCAATGGATTTAATGCAAATCCGATGGCAGTCAGCACACCAAATCCAGTCGCGGCAGCCAAAGGCGCCGGAAATAACCGCATATCTAGGTCAAATGGTAAAAGCGTTGCCAAAAGCCCATTTGCCAATAAAGGTGTCAACGCGCCCAAAGTAAGACCGATAAGAATTCCTAATAAAGCCATCAAGAAAATTTGCAGCATGTAGAACAAAAATACTAAAGCCCCCGTCGCACCGAGTGACTTGATTATGGCAATGGTATTACGACGATGGTCAAGATAGGCACGCACAGCATTCCCGACACCAATTCCACCCACCACAAGAGCTGTCAGACCAACCAGTGTCAGGAAAATAGCCATGCGTTCAATACTGCGGCGTAAAGATGGCGAGGCATCCGTGCGTTCCTTGATTTGCCATCCAGCATCAGGAAAAGCTGAATTCATTTCACCCTTGGCGGCTTTGAGGTCACTCTCCGATAGTTGCGTTTTGGCACGCAGACGGTAATTATTTTCAACAAAACTGCCCGGCTGATAAAGCCCAGAATGACGCGCCCCCGCCTCACTCAAGAGAACACGAGGGCCGATGGAAAAACCGCTGGACAATCTATCTGGCTCAGAAAGAATAACCCCAGTGACCGGAAAAAAACCGGAGCCTATTTTAATTGTATCCCCCACCTCAATGCCGAGTGTTTCCAACAGAGACGGCTCAACTAATGCGCCATATTTTTCCTCTTCCAAACCTTTCGTGAATTTAGGTTTCTGTAAACCTAGTGCGACGCGCGGCTCAATCGCAGGTTGAGTCTCGAGCTTGCCATAAAGCGGATAAATAGAGTCGACGGCTTTTAACTCGACCAGAGTATGACGCATCTGGTCGACGTCATCATTTTCCTGGTCTTGGCTGTAACGCACCATGCTGCGCATTTCTCTTGATGAGGATATGTCATAACGAGACTGCAACCACTCTTCTTCGTTAGCGTCCAAAGTACGGTGCATCATTGTAATTGACAGGTCGCCACCCAAAATGGATTGCCCCTTCTCATTTAAACCAGACACCAACGCCTCTGATAGCGACCCCACACCAGCAATGGCCATAACGCCGAGCGCAAGACAAGCCAGAAAAATACGAAAGCCCTTGATGCCACCTTTAAGCTCACGAAATGCTAAACGGGCGGCTAAGCGGACCATCATGAGGGGTTTCAGGTTGTTGAAGCCTGATGATTGTTTGTCAACCGGCATCAATCACCCCATCGCGTAAACTGATAATGCGATCGCATCTTTGAGCAAGGGTCATATCATGCGTCACCATAATAAGTGTCACATTCAGGCTATCCTTAAGACCAAATATTAAATCCATAATTTGTGAGCCGTTTGATTGGTCAAGATTCCCTGTCGGCTCATCCGCGAGCAAAACAGGCGGCTGAGCAATCATCGCCCTCGCCAAAGCAACACGTTGTTGTTCGCCGCCCGATAATTGCCCAGGATAATGCTCTAGACGGTGTGCGAGACCAACATTTGCCAGCGCCGTTTCTGCTGTTTCCAAATAATCTGCACCCATGCCAGCAAGCTCCAGTGGAAGTGTAACATTTTCAAATGCCGTCAATGTTGGAATGAGATGAAAAGATTGGAAAACAATACCAATATTTTTTTGACGAAAACGTGCCAGCGCGTCCTCATCCATGTCGGAGAGGCAATGTCCATTCATTACCACGCTACCAGAACTTGGTAGTTCCAGACCTGCAAGCGTCATCAATAAGGTCGATTTGCCTGAACCGGATGGACCGGTTAGACCAATCGCTTCGCCTTTCTTGACAGACAGGTCGATGCCTTTAAGGATATGGATGTCTCCAGCTAAGCTGGGCAAGGAGACATGTAGGTTTTTTACTTCCAAAAGGGAATCGGCAGACATGTTTGGTAAGCACTCCGGTATATTTCAAGGATATAAGACTTTGCAAATATATCAGACCTATACGATTAATTCAGGTTTCTGGACGCCTATTTTATGCGCCTTAATTTTTGGTGCAATTTTAGTATGCCTCAGCCCTCAGAATGCAAAAAGTGAAACTCCTTTAATAGTAATCACCATGCTAGGTGACAGCCTGACAGCAGGGTATGGCTTACCAATTGGCGAGGGGCTTACCGATCAACTTCAGACCGCCCTAGATAAAAAAACCGATAAAATGAAAAAAATTCGTGTCATTAATGCCGGTGTCTCAGGCGATACAACAGCTGGCGGATTGGCGAGATTTGAGTGGTCAATTCCAACTCAAACAGATGCAATTATCATTGCTTTAGGTGGTAATGACGCCCTGCGCGGTATACCACCGGAGACGACCATTAAAAATATTGAAGCCATGATTATCAAGGCCAATCAAGCTGGTCTACCTGTTCTACTTGCTGGCATGACAGCGCCGCGCAATATGGGTGAAGACTATGTGCAAAAGTTTGATGCCATCTATCCGCATCTGGCTGAGAAATATAATCTCGTCTTTATGCCGTTTTTACTTGAAGGCGTGGCGGCAGACCCAGCACTTAATCAAGCTGATTTCATTCACCCGAACCGGGAAGGGGTTGCCATTATGGTCAAAAATTTACTGTCATATATCGACCAACTCACCCATCAGCTCAACAAAAACGATTAAGAAAAAAAATGTAATCAGTGAGGATTATTCAAATTACAATATTGAAATTATCCGCTTAGACCTGACATACTGCCTCTAATACTTATTTTTAATATGGTTTAGGAGATGATTATGACGGGCACAGTTGATAAACTTTCCACTACAGAACGACGAGAAGCCATGGCAACGCTCAAAGGCTGGCAAAAAAAACGTGGGCGTGATGCAATCACCAAAAAATTTATATTTAAAGATTTTTCATCAGCTTTTGGCTGGATGAGTCGGGTCGCCATGAAAGCCGAACAAATGGATCATCATCCCGAGTGGTTCAATGTATATAATCGTGTAGAAGTGATTTTAACAACTCATGATGCCGGTGGTATTTCTCAGTTGGATATTGACATGGCACGCTTTATGGACCGCACAGCACCCAGACAAAAATAGAGGATATTATTTAATTCGGTCATTCAATCTTCTGCCAATTCTTATGGGAGGCCACTTTAATGGGGGGAGGTCTCCGGCTGCTCGTTTCCCGAATTCTTATTTTAAAAACCGGATCCCTAACTGCTTCCCTGAACTTAGAGTGCTGAAACACTGCAAATTGAATTATTATTGAGAGGTTTTTATCAATTTGAAGTCATAATCATTTATATTCCCCAAGTCTTAACATAGGGTTAAGCGCCCTTCATAAAGACGACTCATGACACAACATTTCAACCTAAACAGGTGACGACAATCTGCACCCATCGACAAATTTATATCTGCGTTTTTATCTTAGTAGGATGATTTCAGCGGCCCATATTAATAACAAGTTTCCCCATCACCTTTCTTTCAGCCATCTGCGTAAGAGCTTTTGCTGCATCTTCCAAAGGATAGACCCCAGAAATATGCGGCTTTATTTTCCCGTCCTGAAACATGCCCATTAACTCGATAATATTCTGCCGTGCATCTTTAGGTTGCTCCGCATTAAAACGCCCCCAGAACACACCGACCAGTGAAGTGCCTTTGAGCAAGGTCAAGTTTAGCGGTATCTTAGGAATATAACCGGCAACAAAACCGACAACAAGATAGCGCCCGCCCCAAGCCATTGCCCGCACAGCAGGTTCAGCATAATCACCGCCAATGGCGTCATAAACAACGTCAACACCTTTTCCCCCTGTGAGATTTTTAACCTCTTCGGAAAATGCTTTTTGTTCATCCGGGGACAAACCACCGGTTTTATAAAGAAGCGTGTCATCGGCACCATGGTCACGACAGACCTGCAATTTGTCCTCAGATGATGCCGCTGCAATTACACGCGCACCCATCGCTTTACCAAGCTCAACAGCGGCCAGCCCAACCCCGCCAGATGCGCCCATGATAAATAAAGTCTCACCGGCTTGAATTCTCGCACGGTCTTTAAGTGCATGATAGGATGTGCCGTAGGTCAGTCCCATTGCGGCCGCGATTTTAAAATCCAAACTATCAGGAATAGGCATACAAAGCGCGGCTGGAAGCGCGATTTCATCCCGGAAACCCCCAGTTCCACAGACAGCCATTACTCTGTCACCAATTTTCAGCGTTTCGACTTTGTCACCTGCAGCGATGACTTCGCCGGAAACTTCTCCACCAGGAGAAAAGGGCAGAGGGGGTTTAATCTGATATAAATTTTGAATAACCAGAACATCGGGATAATTAACCGCAGCATTATGAACCTTGATAACAACATCATTTTCACCGGCTGTTGGAGACTCAATGTCTTCAAGCACGAGACTTTCCGGCGGACCATAATCTTTGCATAAAATGGCTCTCATTTATTTCCCCTAAAGAATTTCCAATTCGTGAAATCTAAAGTTATTATTCTACTTTGTAAAAACAAAAAAAGGAAAACCTCATGCGTGGTTATTTTGGCATTGGTGTTGAAGGCATTTCTAAGCCTATGAACATGGGCAGTCTCATACGTTCAGGTCATGCATTTGGTGCCAGTTTTGCGTTTACGGTTGATGCCAATTACAAAGTTCGCGAAGCACGTTCAGACACATCCAAAACACCAAAAAATATCCCCTGGTATGACTGGGATAATCTTGAAGACATGATACTCCCAAGACATTGCCAGCTTGTCGGGGTTGAACTGGTGGACGAAGCAATCGACCTGCCGAGTTTCACGCATCCACGATGCGCGGCCTATGTGCTGGGCCCTGAGCGGGGCACATTGTCGGAAGCCATGCTTGATAAATGTGATCACATCATCCGCGTGCCAACGCATTTTTGTTTAAATGTTCAGATTGCGGGCGCGGTTGTGATGTATGACCGGATGCAGAGTTTTGGCAAATTTGAAGACCGTCCGGTTATGCCTGGGGGGAATCCGCGCCGCAAGCGTAAAGCCATCTCCCCATCCGAGTAAGGGCAATAAATCAGACTTTCCCGTCTAGCGCTTCTTTTAGTCGCGTGAAGGATAAGCGTAAACGTGACTTCACCGTGCCTAAGGGTAGTCCCGTTTCTTTGGAAATTTCGCTATGCGACCAACCTTTATAGAAAGCTAGCTTCACTAGCTCGACTTGCTCTTCCGGCAGTGTCGCCATAGCGGAATGCACTTCTGCCTTGCGCTCAGCCATAATGACCGCATCATCAGGCTGCACTTCTTCATCCGGCACTAAAGCAGGATCTTCGGGGTCCAGTTCAGGATATTTCTCACGTCTTAAAATATCAATCCGCCGGTTACGCGCGATGGTGAACAGCCATGTTGATGCGGCGGCCTTGCGGCGATCGAAAAGCGCAGCCTTGCGCCAGACCGTTAACATCACATCCTGTACGAGTTCTTCCGCTTGGGCTTCGGAGGAACCGAGGCGCATAAGATAACCTTTAAGTCGTGGCGCAAAATATTCGAATAATTTTTTAAATGCAGCTTTGCTTTTATGCGCGGCAATGTCTTCAATTAAAGTAGCAAGCTCAGACATAGCCGCCTTGTCAGCCGGGGACAGCTTTTTCCGAGGCTTGGACTTTGAAGCAGATTTACTCGTCGCAGGTGGCGTGTCGGGCGACCCCGACTTCACGTCAACACTCCGGCCGCTAGATGTTCCGGCCACGTTCGACTCCTTGCATATTCAAATTCAAATCATTCTAAACAAACTCCATCCACCGTCCAGATGCAAGTTAAAAAGCCTTCTTTTATCCACGGCGAATGGTGTTTATCACTCAAAATCGAGCCCTACAAAAAATATGGAATTATTCAGCGACGCAAATTATGATAACTAAATGTCAAAAAATTCAGCCACCCCTTATTTCATGTTCCACCAGATGCTTCAAAATTTAAGCCGTTTAGCTCTTGCCATTGTGATGGCTGTCGGGTCTTTCACGATTTGGAGTGTTTCAAACGCCGCCTTATCGCAAGTATACGCTGCCACACCCGAAAAAATCGGGACGTTTCGTTATTGGCGCGTCTATCAACTTGGCATTGGCGTGAATAAGGTTTGCTATATGCTTTCTGAACCCGTTGAGAAACTCCCTCGCAATGTGCGCCGCGGAAAAATTTATTTTTCTATCATGCATCATCCGGCAAATGGTGTCCGTAACGAGGCTTCAGTAAGTGTCGGATATCCTTTCTCTGCAAAAAGCAATCCCTATGCCCGCATCGGAACAGATAGCTTTGACTTTGATTCAGGTGTTCAGATGGAAGCCGATCCGTCTTGGGCGTGGCTTCGTAACCCCGCCCATCATGACCGCTTGATTGATATGATGAAACGCGGAAACCAGCTTGTCTTTAAAGGCACGTCAGCACGCGGAACATTGACGACGGATACCTACTCTCTGCTTGGTTTCTCAAAGGCACTGGCGCGGCTTAACCAAGCCTGCCCTGCTCCTTAGTAGACGGATCCTTATGTCTCCCCTTTCCGCTCAACCCCCGACCTCATTGGTCGGGCTTAACCGCACCGCACTGAAGCAGGTACTCGCTAATATTGGGGTTGCGGACAAAGAGCAGAATATGCGTGTCCGCCAAATATGGAGTTGGCTTTATGTCCAAGGCGTACAAGACATTGACAAAATGACGACATTGTCGGGCGCGTTGCGCAATAAACTTGCCGAACGCCATACTCTTAAGCGACTTTACGTCAGCGAAAAGCAGGTTTCGGAAGACGGCACTCGGAAATATCTCTTTAAACTGCATGACGGGCATGAAATTGAAACCGTCTATATCCCGGAGACTGGTCGCGGCACATTATGCATTTCCAGCCAAGTCGGTTGCACCTTAAACTGCACTTTCTGTCATACCGGCACGATGCGTCTTGTGAGGAATCTTGAGCCACATGAAATCGTCAGTCAGCTTGTCGCTGTGCGTGACGATCTTGACGACTGGCAGAATAATGAGGCCAAACGCGCTGTCAGTAACATTGTGATGATGGGTATGGGCGAGCCGCTTTATAATACCGATCATGTGATTAATGCGCTCAATGTTATGAGCGACGGTGATGGCACGGCACTCTCAAAGCGCCGCATCACGCTGTCCACATCTGGCGTCGTGCCTGAGATTGCGCGCGTTGGCGACGCGACGGGTGTCATGCTGGCTATTTCTCTCCACGCTGTACGTGATGATTTACGCAACGAACTTGTTCCATTAAACAAAAAATATCCGATTGAAGAATTGCTGGATGCCTGTCGTGCCTATCCGGGTCTGTCCAATGCACGGCGCATCACATTTGAATATGTCATGTTGAAAGACGTGAATGACAGCGACGCAGATGCACATGAGCTTGTGCGACTTCTGTCAGGCATTCCAGCAAAAATTAATCTCATCCCGTTCAACCCGTGGCCCGGCTCACCTTATGAATGTTCGAGCCGGAATCGGATTATGAAATTTGCCGATATTGTTAATCATGCAGGTTATGCTAGCCCCGTGCGGACACCGCGCGGGCGAGATATTATGGCAGCTTGCGGCCAGTTGAAATCTGCCAGTGAAAAAATGTCGGCGGCAGACCGCAAGCAAGCTGAGCTTGCCGCCCAGCGTCTGAACCGACCGGTAAATTAGTGTAGGGAGTAAAGCGCAAGTGATGGAAGTAGATGAGATTAATGTCGGCGGGGACAGGCTCGCACTCAGGATTTTCAGACCCCGCGATAATCGTCTGAATGGTGCGGCAGTTGTTCTTGCACATGGATTATCCTGCACTATGGATAGCCGCCTTTTTGCTTTTGCAGAGAAATTCGCTGAAGCGGGTCTCACCGCCATTACATTTGATTATCGCAATTTCGGTTTTAGCGGCGGACGTTTGCGACAATATATCAATGTCCCTAATCAGATGGAGGATTGGCATCACGTGCTAGGCTATGCCAGAGGTCTCCCCAATATTGACCCGGATCGTATTGTGCTTTGGAGCACATCTTTTGGCGGGGGGCTGGCAACGCATGTCGCGAATGATGACGGGAATATTCGCGCTGTCGTCGCACAATGTCCGATGATGGATAATCCAAAAACAATCAAGCTGGGCATGTCACAACGCAGTCCGGCACAGAATAACAGATTAAAACGCCTTGCCATGACAGCAGCACTCATGAATCTCGTCGGTCTGCGTGGCCCGTGCCTGCCTGTGACTGATCCCAGCCGCATGTCGATTATTCCTAGCGACGAGTCA
The DNA here is from genome assembly GCF_000469155.1 of Candidatus Micropelagos thuwalensis. Classification (NCBI taxonomy): domain Bacteria; kingdom Pseudomonadati; phylum Pseudomonadota; class Alphaproteobacteria; genus Candidatus Micropelagius; species Candidatus Micropelagius thuwalensis. The sequence continues at coordinate 459,893 of NZ_AWXE01000004.1, forward strand.
GTGAAATTTCATGAAGTTGGCGGCCCAATGTGGATTAACAAAGTTGCTGTGCTGAGCTTTGCCAAAGGGGAAACACATACTAATAACCCAATACAAATTGCCGGAGAATTTAATACTCCTATAATGTTGCAAATCTGCAAGAAGGATGAAACAGTTGATAATTCAGGGACAGAGGCATTTGCTGACATTGCGGGTGAATGTGTGACCAAGAAATACTATGACTGTGGTCATTTTGACTTATATTTGGAACCACTATTCAAGAATGCCTCTTCAGATGCAGCAGAGTTTTTTATAGGGAATCTATAAAATCTGCTTTTAAGTTGAGCTAATAGTGATTTAAATTTTACTTATGAAACTTGATAGAAAATGTTAACTTCATAATTATAATACATATATTAGATAAGTTAGTTAAGATAATCCCTAGTTGGAGAAACTATGCTCTCTGATCAAATAAAAAAAATTGTGCTGGCTTATTCCGGCGGGCTGGATACGTCCATCATCCTGAAATGGTTGCAGGAGACCTATGACTGTGAAGTTGTCACCTTCACAGCAGATTTAGGACAGGGCGAGGAGCTTGAACCAGCACGGCAAAAAGCCGAAATTCTGGGCATTAAAGAGATTTTTATCGAAGATTTGCGCGAAGAATTCGTGCGTGATTATGTGTTTCCCATGTTCCGCGCCAATGCGATTTATGAAGGCATATATCTGCTCGGCACATCTATTGCGCGGCCGCTTATTTCAAAAAGGCAGGTGGAAATCGCCGCCGCAACCGGCGCGGATGCCGTCTGTCACGGGGCGACAGGCAAGGGCAATGATCAAGTCAGATTTGAGCTTTCCTATTATGCCCTAAATCCCGACATTAAAGTTGTCGCGCCGTGGCGGGAGTGGGATTTAAACTCCCGTGAAAAGCTCATTGCCTATGCCGAACAAAACCAAATCCCCGTCCCGACGGATAAGCGCGGCGAAGCGCCTTTTTCTGTCGATGCGAATCTCCTGCATACCTCCAGCGAAGGTAAAGTGCTGGAAGATCCGGCGATGCCATGTCCGGATTATGTCTATCAGCGCACCATCGCGCCCGAAGACGCGCCGGATATACCGACTGAAATCACCATTGGCTTTAAAGCCGGTGATGCGGTCTCCATTAATGGTGAATACATGTCCCCCGCGACTTTGCTGGAAAAACTGAACGTACTTGGCGGCGCAAATGGTATCGGGCGGCTGGATTTAGTAGAGAACAGATTTGTCGGCATGAAATCACGCGGCGTTTATGAGACACCCGGCGGCACTATTCTGCTGGCCGCTCATCGGGGCATAGAATCCATAACCCTTGACCGGGGAGCAGCGCATCTCAAAGACGATTTGATGCCACGTTATGCCGAGCTGATTTATAACGGCTTCTGGTTCTCGCCGGAGCGCGAAATGTTACAAGCCGCCATTGATGCCAGCCAGACACATGTGACCGGTGAGGTAACGCTGAAACTCTATAAAGGATCAGTCGATGTGATCACGCGGCAGTCACCCTATTCGCTTTATTCTGAAGCACATGTCACTTTTGAGGAAGATGCAGTTTACGACCAGAAAGACGCGGAGGGCTTTATCCGCCTCAATGCGTTGCGACTTAAACTGCTCGCCAGGCGGAACGGTTAAAGATTTATTTTATCAAGTCCGGCCTGCACACAAGCGGCATCGAGCGTATTTTTCAACAAACACGCAATCGTCATCGGCCCGACCCCGCCAGGAACGGGCGTGATATGCCCTGCAATTTCAGCCACGGCCTCAAAGTCCACATCGCCAACCAGACGGGTTTTTCCTTCCCCGCGTTCTGGTGCATCAATGCGGTTAATGCCCACATCAATCACACAAGCCCCCGGCTTGACCCAATCCGCTTTCACCATTTCCGGTATGCCAACGGCAGCAACCAGTATATCTGCCGTCCGACATAAATCTGCCAAATCGCGCGTTCTTGAATGTGCCATCGTAACGGTGCAATTTTCTTGCAGGAGTAATTGCGCCACCGGTTTGCCGACAAGATTAGACCGCCCGACAATCACCGCATGCAAACCTTCAAGATTGCCTAATGTCTGCTTGGCAAGCATTACACTACCTTGCGGCGTACAGGGTGTTAAGGCATCCAATCTCGAGGCGAGGCGACCGGCATTGACGGGGTTCAACCCATCCACATCTTTGCTTGGAGAAATAGTTTCGATAATCGTTTGTTGAGTGATCTGAGGCGGCACAGGGAACTGCACCAGAATACCATGCACGTCATCGTCTTTATTTAATGCGGTAACTTGTGCGATTAAGTCGGCTTCGGACACGTCTTTATCAAGGCGATACTCAAATGAAGCCATACCTGCAGCTTTGGTCGCTACACCCTTATTGCGGACGTAAACTTGACTCGCCGGATCCTCCCCGACCAACACAACAGCCAGACCAGGGGTCAGATTATGCGTTGTTTTTAAATCTGCAACCCCAACGCCGATACGTGCGCGAAATTCTTCTGCAATCGCCTTACCGTCAATCATCGCAGCAGGCATTTAAAACCTGCCGGGCGTGAAAATTTCCCACATTAAATCGCGCAAAAACATCAACCCTAAAATTATAATTACTGGCGAGAGATCAAGCCCTCCCAATGGCGGCAAAAATTGCCTGATACGACGATAAACAGGTTCCGTTAAACTGTTAACGGCCTGCGAAAAACTATAAACAAACTGATTACGGGTATTTATGACATTAAACGCTATTAGCCATGACATAACAGCGCTCGCAATAATGACATAAATGTAAAGCGTGATAATCGTGTCGATAAGTTTTAACAGAGCCAGCATTATATTCCCCGTCTGGTATGAGTTAATTTTTTTAGTAACAACTTATATTCAAGCGTAACCTTACACCTTACTTTACATAGCACTAATGCCGCCATCCACCTTCAACTCAGAGCCCGTGACAAATTTCGACTCATCACTAGCAAGATATAGCACAGCATAGGCAACATCGTTAACTTCACCAATGCGCCCAAGAGGAATTTGACGAATAAGTTTTTCTTTCAGGGACTCCCGGTCAAGACTAGCCGTGAAGGAGTCCAAAATGGGCGTGTCCACAAAACTTGGATGCACAGAATTACAACGAATATTGTAATTCTTACGGGCGCAATGCAAGGCGACAGATTTGCTCAACATCCAAACACCTGCTTTAGCAGAATTATACGCCGCCATATTGTGACCAGCAATCAGACCCGCAATGGACGATATATTCACAATAGAGCTGGGCGCATCCTCCCGCATGTAGGGGAGGGCGTACTTACAGCCAAAAAACACAGAGTCGAGATCAACCTTATGCACTTTTTCCCAAAGTTCGAAACTCGTACCCTCAATCGTGCCGCCATCCCCAATGCCAGCATTATTAACTAGAATACTCATTCCGCCCATTGCTTCAGCACCCTCCTCAAGTGTTGTCTGCCATTCAGACTCACTGGTAACATCATGCGCAAACGCAAAGGCCGTCCCATCACCATTGCTTTCATTAATCGCATCACGTGTCGCTTGCGCACTGTCCAGATTAATATCCGTTACGCAAACTTTAGCACCCTCAGAGGCTAGCATTTCAGAAATAGCGCGTCCAAGACCCGAACCCGCGCCTGTCACGAAAGCTTTTTTTCCTTCAACTCTTCCCATAATTTATCTCTCTTTTAACAGCCGGAAGACCAGCAATAAAAATCATGTTTATCAGAAATGAGCTCAGGTACGAAGCTTCTTTAAGAAAACACCTAACCGGTTTTGAGCAATATAATCCCTGATTCCGAAAGGCAAATAAAGCAAACAGAAAACAAAGATGACCAGCGGCACAATCGGCACCAAATGGAATGGCGGCTCGGGGAAGAATGTCATAAGATTTAGTCCCTGCGGTTTTGCTGTCAGATACCAGAAATTTGCATTTTCTCCCAAAAACAGATTTATCGGATAAAGAATAAGTGCCGCACAAACCGTAATCCCAATCGTTGTAAGAATATCTCTGGCGACTGGACGCTCATGCAAGGCGATAAGCGCATAGAATACACCCAACAAAATTAGACCATGACTAACAAAAAACGGAACATAAGTAATGTGGGGGTAAAAATATTGCAAATCAGGCTGAAAAATAGCCATTGTCGCGCCGCCAATACCCCAGAAATAACCAATCACAAAATAAATCCGCTGACGCGAAACAAGGTAGACCGCAATCGCAATTGAAGACAAATCGCACATGTGTAACGGCAAGGCCTGTTGCCAAGGATACCCAAAAGAGGGCGTATCGATGGTCTGTCTCATCATATGATAGACAATGACAACTGCAATCGAAACACCAGCTGTATAGCGTGTCTCTTCTCTACGGCCGCGAAACGTAAGCGGAATGAAAAATGCCAGCCCCAAAGTAATGGCGATTGTCAGCAGGTGCATAGGCGTAAATATTTCAAAAGGGGTAAAGGTCATTTAATCAACTACAAACAATCTAACTATCTTAAAAACTTAGGACTAATATAACAGCGATAATATTCATCTCATAATGACCCAAAAATTCATTGCCTAGGTGATTTGAGAAAAACTGAAAACCTCATCAGGCGTCACATCATCCATGCTCGGTTTCCAAAGCGCCTGATTGGCAAGATGCGTGTCAAAAAACTCAATCAGCTTGGTAATTTTTCCATCCCGGACTGTTGCAATATGCGCGTAAACTTGATTGTAACTTTTGCCACTCGACGCAATGCCTTCATTCTGAGCAATGGCAACAACCTTGTCGCCTTCCGCACACATGATTTCGACATTTTTGCAAAAAACAATGTCTTCGGGGTTCACACAACCGAAAACTGTCCCGATAATATCCGCCATAAATCTTGATTTGCCGATATATCGACCCGTCAAAACCCCACCCGCATTCGGAACAATAAGTTCAAAGTTTTCATCCACCAGCATTTCAAGGCCAGCCGCATCGCCACCAGAAATACAACCGTAAAACGATTTTACTATATCTCGATTATCCATAGCTTTCCCCCAATCTTCACTACACCGCCGCCCTAAGCAAAAGTGAACTACCTAAAAACATAGGAAATATATTTATATTATTGCCATCAATTAATCGCTATCTATTGATAGTGTCCCATCTATTATTTATGTAATTCATGTGTCACAGGTTTTGGAGACCATCATGCAAGAACAACATTTCAAAAAACTTGAGAACATGTATCACGCCGCACCCTTTCAGGAGTTAATTAAATCAAAACTGAAAATCTCCGAAGGTAAAGCAGAATTGGAAATGGAAATCGACCCGATACTGCATCATGCCGCAGATGCCATTCATGGCTTTGTGTATTTTAAGATGATGGATGATGTTGCCATTTTTGCCGCCAATTCCTTAGAAGAAGAATTTTTTCTTCTGACCTCAAGTTTCAATCTGTATTTTTTACGGCCAGTTCAGTCAGGAAAAATAAGAGGCGTTGGTAAAGTCGTCAGTAGAACTAAAACTCAATATATTGCCGAGGCTGTTATCTATAATGATGAAAATAAAGAAATCGGGCGCGGTAGTGGTACTTTTGCCATGAGTCGAAAACCTTTCGCCGACGTGCCGGGTTACAAGTTAGACTAAGGCAATAAAAAAAGCCCCGCCATAAAGACGAGGCCAGTGTGTACAAAAGTACATTCCTTTAGGGAGGGTATTAATAATAACGACACTCGTTCAAATTGTTTAATCAATAACTGCAATTTATCTATCTATATAGGCAAAAATCTCGTGCCTAATTATAGATACGCATACGTACATAATTTTTGATGGTGCCGGCGAGAGGATTTGAACCTCCGGCCTTCCATTACGAATGCGTTGCTCTACCAACTGAGCTAAGCAGGCGTGTTACCACAAATACCCTACCGAGAATTTATTTGTCCTGCAGACAGGCTTGGTTTCTAAAAATTTTCTTAATGTTTTGAGATGCGCTTATCCTATAAGCGCTGTCCCTGTAGAAGCCGATGACATCATCTGCCCCGGATAGCCCCATTTAAAGGCATCAATCTGGCCCGTTTCGGGACACACAGCCTGCCATGATGTCGCTTCCCCCGTCGGGCCAATCCAACAAGCGTCGGGCCCAGCCGTTAGGGCGCGGTCCATCCACTCACGGGCAAGCCCCGCATCCTCATTCTCGCCAATTTCAAGGTCAGCCATCAATCGGCATACGCGCCGCGTTGGTGTTTCGGCTTCTTCACGCAAAGCAACACGCGCCATGCTCCAGCGCCGCGCCTTGATTGCCGCGCCGGCGAGCGCGATACGACTTTCATAATGTGTGCGGTTTTTCGAAGTGAGTTTTTGAACCAGCTTCAGACTTTGCAAAGCAGACTTACCGGGTTGTAATGCGAGATAAGCGGGCACCAAATCTGGGTGTGGGTTTCTCTTCCAAAGCTGTTCAATACGTTTAATAATTTTATGTGCCGCGCTACCACTCATATTTGCCGAGGCAAGCTGAGATGCCAGAACAAGCGCTGGGATAAAATCTGGAGCGAGAATAATTGCACGTTGGACAAGTTTTAACCCCTGCGCCCGTATCTTGGCGTTTTCATTTTCCGTTAATTGCAAAGCGAGGGCCTGCCCCTCAGCAACCAACAAAACCGCCCGCAATCGCTTGGCGTCAGACTTTTCAATGCCGCCACGCGCAACAAGCCGGTCAACAAGTTTTAACGCCTCCTGCCAATTACCCTCACCCGCCTCTATTTGAAAAAGCCCACGCAGCGCCCAGACGGGTTTATTTTTGGTGCCGGATGCGGCGAGCGTGTGTTCCAGATGCTCACGTGCCTCATCTTTTTTTCCTTCCGCCAATGCCATAGAAAATAGACCACGATAGCCAAGTTCCTTTGGATTGTTTTGCTTACTTGTCGGAGCAGGCAAAGCAATCAATGCTTTATATTTTTCTTCTGCTAAACGATGATTACTGTCCATTCGCGCCGCCTGAGCCGCGAGCAATAAAGGTAAGCCATTATCGGGTAAATTGTTTTGTGCCTCTAGCGCAGCTCTATTTGCCTCAGCGACATTACCCTCAGCCAAAGACATGAGACTACCTGCCATTGCCGCCTCACCACGTGCCTTTTTTTGCTTGCGGCGCGTGGCTTTGAACCTTTCCGGCCAGTTAATAAGCCAGGCATAACCGCGCCACAAAACCAGAAGGATAAAAAAGATCACAAGCGTTACCCCGATACCGGTAGCAACACTTGTACGCAATTCGTATCCCGGCCAGCGCAACACCAGATCACCCGGGCGATCACCAAGCCAAATAGCCACAACACCAATAAGTGTCAGGAGAATTATGTTGAACAAAGGCCGTCTCATTCCACTTGCTCCTTACCCTTCGAGGGAGATTCAAGTTCGCTCAATACAACCAGCAAGCGACGGCTTTCCACATACCCCTGTAGATCTTCCATCCATGCCTTCAAGTCAGATTGCATGTCGGCCGGTAATTGACGACTAAGCTTAAGTGCCTCCGCGGGCTGTTCATTAAGCAAAGCCTGTTCAATTTGCGCCAGATAAGATGCAGAGCCAGCAGCAGCATTAACTTCCTGAATGTCAGAATAATCTGTCCGTCTAATACGAATCCATTCTCCCAATCCATCCATCAAACGATCAAGCCAGCGTTGGGCCCAGCCCTCTGTCGTCTCATCACCATTTTTGTCGGATGGCGCGAGACGCAAAAGGCCGGAGATACGATCTTGAAATGTTTCTGTCAGGCGTTCCAGCGATTGAATGCCCTCACGCGCATATGGTCGAACCCAGTCAAGCGAGGCGTTCAATTGCCCTTCAGCTTCGATAGCTTTTAACTCTTTTTCAAACGGGCCACCCCCGATAATTGCTTGTGCCAATCGTTCTGCGGGTTTTTGAGATCCTCCAGCAGAAAAGGCTTGCGGTAAAACAGATAATCTTTTCTCTCTCAGCGCCTCAACGGAACGCGATAAGGTTTCAAGTTTTTTGGCGTCACTCAAAAGTAGGGATCTATTTTCATCACTACGCTCTTGCAATGCCGAGATTAGCGCGTCCAGTCCCGCCAACCGTGTCTCAAGATTTTCTGTATCTTCAAGGCCTGTCAGCTTTTCATTAAATTCAGAGAACAGGGTCAAAGCTGCTTCGTTGCGGGCTTTAATCTGATTGATTTCGTCTTGCAGAGATTTCAATTCATCTGCTTTGGATTGAAGATTATTCTCCAGCGCTTCAAGTTGCGTTTTATTTTGAGGGTTAAACACCCCTATCTGAAACAAGACACCAAATGTCATCCCCAGCGAAAGGGCTGATGTAACGATAATCAGCAAAAGCGTTGAAACAAGACGCCGCATTATATTTTTTCGAGGTGTATGTGTCGTCATATCAATAAAAGGGGGAACACTGCCAGATGTAGCTGATGAGGTTTTAGCCTCATCTTTTTCGGGTTCGATAATTTCGGCTTCCACATCATTGTTACGCGCCCCTGATGAGGTGTTTCCTTGACCGGGAACAGATCTGGATCTCGGGGTTTTCCCACGAGTTTTGATTTGCGTTTTACGTGTTGGTTTTCTGGCAGCCATATATTGCTCAAATTGCGAATCACAACAACTTATCCACATGATGCCTTTTGCATCAGTGTGTTGCAACGTTCTAAAATAATTCCCTAAATAATGAAAAAAATTTCAGTAATTCTAAGCCAGCAGCGCCAACATACTTTCCTCGGTTGTGGTTGCAGCAACTTTTATGTTCGCAACCCCTGCTTGCCTCAAAATTTTAGCAACTGCTTCCGATAAACAATAGGCTGTCATCGAAAGTTTGATGCCGGCCAGCGTCGTAAGGGCAACAAAATGCTTGGCAGTTCTGGAGGAATAAAACATGACAGCATCTATCTCACCCGAAATTAACTGTGTTGCGATATTATCCGGAAAGGCGGGAATTGTGTCAGCGCGATAAAGCACCACTGAGGCAGCGTCATAACCCGCATCACAAAGTTGTTCGACAAGATTTCCGGTTTGATCGCGTCCAGAAATATGAACCAGCGCACCTGATATGTGAGGTGTGTTCGTTCCCTTGATCATCTCAACAAGACTCCGGACATCCCCCCCCGCTTCTGAGACAGTTTGAAAACCTGCCGCTTTACAGGCATCCGCCGTTGCAGGTCCAACAGCAAAAACGGGGCGCTCAGAGTTTTGCGTTAAACCATGATGAGAGGCCGCCCGCACCCCATTCGCACTTGTAAAAAGGTAGGCCTGCGCTGCATCGAGAATCTGTGATGTTTGGGAGTCCACTTCTTCGACAGGCAAGATATTTATATCCAGCATCGGACAAGCAGAAACGGTGAAGCCCTGCTCAATGAGTTTGTTTTTTAATGCCGGAATATCATCTTTGGGGCGCGTTAATAGTATATGCATGCATCTCAGAGCGTATGCTCTATCCCCCCAACTTATCACTGACTGGTATCAGTTCAGGATGGTTATCCCGAATATCCTGCGCGATACGCTGACCCAAAGCGGCAGCATCATTCACAGAGCCGGTAATCTCTGCATCGGCACAAATCTGACCATCTACAGATAATAACCGTCCGGTAAGTGTCAGCCTGTCTTCCGTGACGTCGGCATAGGCCGCAATCGGCGTTTTACAGGAGCCGTCCAATCGCGCCATAAATTCACGTTCCGCGGTGATTTGCGCTTGGGTGATGGCACAATTTAAAGGTTTAAGCAGCTCTATCAGTTCTGCATCATCTTTACGGGTCTGTAAGGCTAGCGCTCCCTGCCCAGGTGCAGGCAGCATTTGATCTATCGGCATAATTTTATCGACACGCTCACTCAGTCCCAGTCTTTTTAATCCGGCCATGGCAAGTAAAGTCGCTGCGATGGCATCAGTGTTCTCATTACTCTGTGTCAATCGGCTGATACGCGTACCCACATTGCCCCGCAGTAAGCCAATGTCCAAATCGGGGTTTAGACGCAACGACTGTGCCTGACGCCTTAAAGAAGCGGTGCCGAATTTGGTCTGCGGCGGCAAATCCTCAAGGTTCTTTATTCCTTTAAGTGCCGGTGCCAGAATGAGCGCATCGCGTGCATCTTCTCGTGGCGGAATAGCTGCGACACACAATCCGTCAGGGTCTTGCGTCGGCAAATCCTTAAGTGAGTGGACCGCAAAATCAAGATCGCCTGAAAGCAATTTGTTCTCTAGCTCCTGCGTAAACAAACCCTTGCCGCCCACTTTAGAGAGTGCCTGATCTAATAGAATATCGCCTTTAGTATCAATGGGAATAAGGTGAATACGCGACTCAGACCAGCCATGCGCCGCACAAAGTGAACGGGCAATTTCTTGACTTTGCGCCATTGCGAGGGGCGATTTACGCGTACCAAGATGAAAAATTCGGCTCAAAAAAGCCACCTCACTGGCAAAAATTGATATAAGGAAGACAATTCATTCTGTCTGGTTTACAGTTCTTACCAGTTTAGGACAAGTGGACTTTAGAACAAGTAGAAAGCTTATGCGCCAACAGGCTAACCCGCACTCAATATCATCTGGAATTTCACAATGACATTGACCGTTCTCGGTATTGAAACAAGTTGCGATGAAACAGCGGCTGCAGTTATTCGGCTTGACCCTGAAAAACCCGATGGCCCCGGTGAAATTCTATCTAATTGCGTGCATAGCCAGATAGATGCTCACGCACCTTATGGTGGGGTTGTCCCCGAAATCGCAGCACGCAGACATGTCAGCATTATTGACGGGCTTGTTGAGCAAGCTGTTGCCGACGCCGATATAAACCTTACAGAGCTTGACGGTATCGCCGCCACAGCCGGACCAGGATTGGTCGGCGGCGTCATGGTAGGGTTAATGACCGGCAAAATGCTTGCCCTGTCTCTTGATAAGCCTTTTATCGGTGTGAATCATCTTGAGGGACATGCCCTTACGGTGAGATTATGCGCGCCTTTGGCGTTTCCTTATTTGTTATTGCTGGTATCCGGCGGGCACTGTCAACTCATAGCCGTTAAGGATCACGGACTTTACGAAACCTACGGCTCAACTTTAGACGACGCGGCCGGAGAAGCTTTTGATAAAGCCGCAAAATTAATGGGATTAGGTTATCCCGGTGGACCTGCAATAGAAAAACTGGCGCAAAAGGGTGATGCAACCGTTTTTGACTTACCGCGCCCACTTACAGGCGACGGCGGGTGTGACTTTTCTTTTTCAGGTCTCAAAACGGCCTTGCGAGTGCGCGCCACACAAATGCAACCCGTCAGTGAAACTGATTTGGCGAATTTGGCAGCAAGCCTTCAACAAGCTATTACGGATTGTCTGGTCGAGCGCAGTCACAATGCCATGCGTCGGTTTTCACAAGACCGGTCAGCACAAGCAGGTGATAACGCTCATTTGAAATTTGTTGTCGCTGGCGGCGTAGCAGCCAATACGCATATTAAGACGGCCCTGGAGCAAATGTGTGACAAAGAAAATTTCTCGTTTCATGTCGCCCCGCCCCACCTTTGCACGGATAATGCTGCCATGATTGCATGGGCGGGCGCAGAGAGGCTGCGTATCGGCAAACTTAGTATGCTGAATATGGCAGCACGCCCGCGATGGCCGTTAATGGAACTTAACAGGCTATAATCAATAGGAAATTCCCTCAAAAAAAACGCTGACGGGGGAGGGAACCGTCAGCGTTTTAAGCCTTTTCAGGCGATTGCGAGGGGAGGGAATCTCGCAAATTAGATTAAGTAACCACCTGCAGTGTTCTGTGTAAGAACCGCAAAGCCGTATAAAGCAAGCAAAGCAGCAATCAGCGTTGGTACATTGAGAAACTGCTTCAAAGATTTAAAGAAACGCTTATTCATCATTATATCCTTTCAAAGCAATCTGTGCTCTCGACACTTATGAATATAGGGTATCTGGAAATAAAAAACAATAAATATTTTGATTTTTATTCATTATTTACCAAAAAAGATGATTATATTTACAACTTATTGATTCTAATATATTATTTAAACAAAAGATTTAATATTTAGTTAAATTTATCATAAAAAATTGGATATTATGACAAATATATTAAAGGGAAAGAGTGTTTGGTAGGGTTACTTCTGTCTCTAAATGGTCGTTGTTTACCAATCCTGAGAAGAAGAGTTTCAACATTTCCGACAACTCTACCTCAAGATCTTGAAGTGTTTGGTGCGTGAATAGCTGCGGGTAGTGATATTTCATGGTCGCGGCTTGTAAAGTAGCAGCGGTTCTGGAGATATCATGAACGACAAATTCGCCGGTTTTACGGCCATAATCCAGAACGATAGCTATGACACGGCGCTCACGGCGAAGACTTTCAAGTAAAAAACGAGGCCTTTGTGAGGAAACAATTTGAGCCAACTCAACTGCTTTTGGCTTGTTTTCAAGTTTATGAAAGCTCTCTCTCAAGCCTGAGAACATTACTTCCTCAAGCCTCTCCTGAGCTGAACGAACAGGACAGTCAATAAGCGGACGAAGCCGATCAACAGTCATAATTGACTCTTCGCGCGCAATCTCAATAGCTATATCCAGTTTTCCCTTAAAATAACGATAAAGATTGCCTGGAGACATATTGCAGTCTGCAGCTACTTCAGCCATTGTGGTCTTAGGATAACCGTAGTGAAGAAAACGTTCTTTAGCCGCCAGAATAATCTGTGCTCTTGTGTTTAAGTCCAAGTCACTCATCAGATATTTTTAAGTGCAAAATAATGAATAATCAATAAATTATTTACCAACACATTTTTAGTAAACGACTGATAGAGAACAAAATGCAAGAAAGCTCTAAATTTACAAAACCGTGCGTCATCGGCGCGGGTGCTTGGGGGACAGCTCTGGCTGAACTGATTGCCCGCCACGAAAGACCTGTTAAACTCTGGGCGTTTGAGGAGGCAGTCATTCAATCTATTGGTCAACAGAACGAGAATACACTTTATCTGCCTGGTATTAAACTTTCCTCACACATCACTCCAACCGGGGACATGCAAGATCTTTCCGACTGTGACCTCATCCTTATGGTTACGCCCGCACAACACATGTCGCAAATCTTACGCAATCTCAAACCACACATCAGTCACGATGCCATTATCGTGTTATGCGCAAAAGGCCTTGAGCAAAAATCTCTGAAATTTATGTCTGAAGTCGCATCCGATTATTTTGACATAAGCCGTCTCGCAGTGCTGTCCGGCCCTAGCTTCGCCGCTGATGTAGCCAAAGGTTTGCCAACAGCTGTCACTCTCGCTTGTCAAAACATGGCGCTGGGTGAGAAAATCTCAACAACTATCGGTCACCCGCATTTTCGTTTTTATATGTGCGATGACCTTATCGGGGCTGAAATTGGTGGGGTTGTTAAAAATATTCTCGCAATTGCCTGTGGCATTGTTGACGGGCGCGGCATGGGTGAAAGTGCCCGCGCCGCCCTTACGGCACGGGGCTATGCGGAAATGACCCGGCTGGGCATAAAACTTGGTGCTAATCCTCAAACTCTTGGCGGCCTCGCCGGACTGGGAGATTTAATTCTCACCTGCACCAGCACCAATTCTAGAAACTATTCCCTTGGTATCGCCCTTGGAGAAGGCGGGCAGGATGCTAATGCAGCAGATATTATGGCGTCGCGTAGAAGTGTCAGTGAAGGAGCATTGAGCGCACCAGCACTGATCGAACTGGCAACAAAACATCAAGTGGAAATGCCAATCTGCAACGCCATTGCCGATATTGTCGCCGGGCATGTCAGCGTAGATATGGCGATTTCGCAACTCCTCGCACGTCCTTTCACAAGCGAGATTTAATTATCATAATTTTTCTGATAGGCTTCACTGTCTTAATTCTCTAAGACGGCTTGAAGAGGAGTTGGTAAGTTGAAATTTTGTTTTATCTGCTGGGACAAACCGAACCAGCTAAAACTGCGCGCCTCAACGCGCGAGGCCCATCTGACTTATCTTCGAAATGCTGGCAATGTTTTTTTTGCTGGCCCATTTATGTCAGAGAAAGATGATAAGTCTGACGCCTCACCAACGCCCATAGGCAGCATGCTTGTTATTGAAGCCGAAGACCGGCAAGCCGCAGAAAATTGGGCTGCCGCCGACCCTTATGCAATTGCAGGTCTTTTTGACAGTGTGGAAATTCATCCCTGGAATCACTCATTTGGAAGCTTGCCAAAAGCCTGATAAACTCCATCTCAGTTAGAGAGGAGACGTCTATGGCTTACTGGCTTTTTAAATCTGAACCGGGCAATTGGAGTTGGGATAATCAATGCGCGCGCGGCAAAAAAGGCGAGCATTGGGATGGCGTTCGTAATTTCCTCGCCAACAAGCAAATGAAAAATATGAAGCTTGGTGACAAGGGGTTTTTTTATCACTCCGTGAATGAAAAACGCATTATGGGAACGGTCAAGGTGATTAAAGAACATTATCCCGATCATACAGATGAGTCTGGTCGATTTGGCATGGTGGACATCGTCGCGCTCGAGTCAGCTGAGAAATTCGTAACATTGGCCGATATCAAAGCAGAGGAAAAACTCGCCAACATGGTGCTCGTCAATAACTCTCGGCTCTCCGTCCAACCTGTCACAGCTGCTGAATGGAAATTCGTTTGTAAAATGGCAGGCCTTGACCCTAGCGGGAAAACACAAAACGCTTTTTGATGCCCACGGAAGATACACCACATAAGTCAGGCAAGCTTATCCCTCTCATAGCCCTCGACAATTTGAAGGCAGGGGAAACCAAAGGCATCGAAATTGAGCACGTTGATGATGACAATGGCATCAAAGATAGCGGCAAAGAGACCACGCGGCTGGATTTGATTATCTGGCATCAAGGAGATGCCATACGCGTTTTCAAAAATGCATGCCCGCATATCGGCTTACCACTCGAAACTTTTCCTGACCGATTTTTAACAGCAGATAAAAAGCACCTGATATGCTCGGCACATGCCGCGACGTTTAACCTCGACGGAATGTGCATTGCCGGCCCCTGCCCTGGAAAAAGTCTGACTGAATACAAAACGATGAGACTTGACGGATGGTTGATGCTGGGCTGAACTAACCATTATGAGAGTGACACAGCTCTCATTGCACTAAGACTGAGACAAATAAAGCCAGTTAAGAAATTAAAACGGGGGGGGGTAATGGACGATACGATTTTTCCGGTCACCAACGATGTGGCAGCGCAAGCACTTATAGATGATGAAAACTATCAGGCCATGTATGCCGAAAGCATTGCCGACCCTGAGAGTTTTTGGAACAAGCATGGTAAGCGCATAGACTGGATTAAACCCTATACAAAAATCAAAAACACGAAGTACAGCAAAGAAGATGTTTCTATAAAATGGTATGAGGACGGCACACTGAACGCTTGTTGGAACTGTGTTGACCGGCATCTTGAAGAATATGGCGATCAAATCGCTATCATATGGGAAGGGGATGAACCTGACCAATCTGCCAATATTACCTACAAACAATTACATGAGGAAGTTTGCCTATTTGCCAACACGCTTAAGGCCAATGGCGTCCGCAAAGGTGACAGGGTCACGATTTATATGCCCATGATACCGGAAGCAGCCTATGCCATGCTGGCCTGTGCGCGTATCGGGGCTGTTCATTCAGTTGTCTTTGGCGGCTTCTCCCCCGAGGCACTTGCTGGACGTATTCTCGATTGTGAAAGCACTTGCGTAATTACAGCTGATGAAGGTGTCAGAGGCGGTAAGAAAATCCCGCTTAAAGCAAATACCGATGAAGCGCTAGCACAATGCCCGGATGTGTCGGCAGTTGTTGTTGTCAAACGCACGGGCGGCGATATCACAATGACCGCAGGTCGCGATGTCTGGTATCACGAAGAAAAGACCAAAGTATCCTCCGATTGCCCTGCAGAGGAAATGTCTGCTGAAGACCCGCTGTTTATTCTTTATACATCCGGCTCTACCGGCAAGCCTAAAGGCGTGTTGCACACAACCGGCGGTTACATGGTCTATGCCTCAATGACGCATGAATATGTGTTTGATTATAAACCCGGTGAAGTTTATTGGTGCTCAGCTGATGTGGGATGGGTGACAGGCCATACATATATCGTTTATGGCCCCCTATCGAACAGAGCCACAACAGTGATGTTTGAAGGCGTGCCGAATTACCCTGACAGTTCCCGCTTCTGGCAGGCCTGCGACAAGCATCAGGTTAATATTTTTTATACAGCTCCCACGGCCTTGCGCGCATTGATGCGCGAGGGTGATGCCCCCGTTAAATCAGCCAGCCGAAAGAGTATCAGACTGCTAGGTTCTGTCGGGGAACCGATTAACCCTGAAGCATGGCTTTGGTATTATAATGTCGTCGGCGACGGGCGATGCCCAATTGTGGACACATGGTGGCAGACAGAAACCGGCGGTGCGTTAATTACACCGCTACCGGGCGCAACGGCATTGAAACCAGGTTCAGCAACACGGCCATTTTTTGGCATTAAACCTGTGCTGATGGACACCGACGGCAAGGTTCTGGAGGGCGCAACATCAGGTAATTTATGCCTTGAAGATAGCTGGCCCGGACAAATGCGTACCGTTTACGGCGATCATCAGCGATTCATCGACACTTATTTCGTGCAATATCCTGGCACATATTTTACCGGAGATGGCTGCCGCCGTGACGAGGACGGCTATTATTGGATTACAGGCCGTGTTGATGATGTACTAAATGTATCCGGTCATAGGCTCGGCACAGCAGAAATTGAAAGCGCGCTTGTGGCGCATCCCGATGTAGCTGAAGCAGCGGTTGTCGGCTATCCGCATGATATTAAAGGGCAGGGCATTTATTGCTATATCACGCTCAATGCTGGTCTCACAGGCGATGATGATTTGAAAAAAACCTTGGTGCAATGGGTCCGCAAGGAAATCGGGCCAGTTGCTGCGCCTGATCTTCTTCAATTCGCTTCCGGCTTACCTAAAACACGATCAGGCAAAATCATGCGGCGTATTTTAAGAAAAATCGCTGAGGATGACTTTTCTAATCTCGGCGATACATCAACACTCGCAGATCCGGGGGTGGTTGAGGATTTAATCGATAACCGCCAAAATAAATCGGCGTAATTCAGATTAAAAATCTGTGACGATGCCTTTTTTCTCCCAGTCCCCATAACGTGTGGGTTCTGGGCCTTCTTGCCCGCCTTTTTCTGGGGGGAGTTGTGATTTGATATTTTCCTGCCGTCGATGTGCGGCTTCTTCAAGCGCGCGCTTGGCGGCATCACGGCGGCGTGTATCGGCATTTTCAGTTTCAGTCGTCATGATGCTTATATGGTATCATATCGGCGAAATGCCAAGGAGATTGGTAAGAGAATGACAAAAAAACCGAATTGCCGTCGCGCAGCAGCCGCAATGCTGGCGGCTATAGAGCGAGGAAAGACAATGGATGAGGCCGCTGACAGACTGTCAGATTTGTCTCCGCCTGACCGTCGTCTCGCCAAAGCCATGGTCATGTTTGCCCTGCGGCGACGCGGCGACATTACCGCCATATTAGCAAAATATATCAAACGCAATATTCCAGGGCGACCTCACCTGGCGCGCGCATTGCTACAAATTGGGGCTGTACAAATTTTATTGATGGACATTCCTGACCATGCCGCCGTGGCAGAAACTGTCACTGCATGCGGCCGTGGAGAAGCCCCCTATCGTGGGCTAATAAATGCTGTATTGAGAAAACTCGTTACTGAGAAAAAAAATAGTGACAAGACCAACAAGGACGACACTCAGAAACACGGGTTGAGCTACGACCCGCTATCCAATTTCCCAGAATGGATGGTGGCCCAATGGCGAGAAAATTATGGCTCCGAGAAAGCTGAAAGCATAGCCGATATACACTGCCAGAAACCGCCATTGGATCTTTGTTTCAAATCTGCTGAAGCCATGCCACTGTTTATAAACGCACTCAGTCAATCAGATATATCCAACATAAACATACATCAGCTATCCCCCAATGTGCTTCGGCTAATGGATGCAGTTGATGTTGAAACCTTGCCGGGTTTTGAGGCGGGCGATTGGTGGGTGCAAGATTATGCCGCCACCTTGCCGGTTATCTGGCTCGATAAGCTTCTTGCAGAAAACAAACAAATAGACGCAACCATACTTGACCTTTGCGCCGCGCCAGGCGGTAAAACCATGCAACTTGCATCCAGGGGACATCATCTGACTGCGCTTGACATTTCTGCCTCCAGATTAGATAGGCTCAAAGCTAATCTGACACGCACCTTGCTTACAGCAGAGATCATTCAAGCAGATGTAATGGAAAACACCATACCCTACCTCAAGGAGAAGACATTTGATGCTGTTTTATTGGATGCGCCTTGTTCAGCAACAGGTACCATCCGTCGTCATCCTGACCTACCCCTGCACCGGAGAGAGAAAGAAGTTCTTAAATTGACAGAAATTCAAAAAAATATGCTCAACCGTGCAGACAAATGGGTCAGAGTCGGTGGGTTTCTAGCCTATGTGACCTGCTCACTTGACCCGCGAGAGGGCGAAGAACAACTAAAAGAATTTCTTGAGCAACATCCAAATTATGAGGCCTGCGCCCCAACTGGATTGCCCGATGAATTATGCGGACATCAGAATAAAGGCAGCGCATTTGGTTATTTACGAACCACGCCGGCAGATTGGCGTGATGAGGGCGGCATGGATGGGTTTTTTGCGAGTGTCTTAAAAAAGATTAAAGCTTCCTAAACAGGCTCTTAGATAGACCCCGCGATAAAACCCTGTATAACCCCTTATCAGTAGCTTGCTACAAGCATTAAACTGCTTTAATCATTTAATAATTCGCTAATATTTAGGGGAATCCATGAGTCCCGAAAGCAGAGTAAAAATTTCACCTTCCATCCTTGCGGCAGATTTTGCCTGTATTGGGGAAGAAGTTACTGCGATATGTGAGGCCGGTTGCGATTATGTTCATGTGGATGTCATGGACGGGCATTTTGTTCCGAATTTGACCATCGGACCAGGCGTTGTAAAAGCAATAAAACCGCATGCCAGTAAGCCGCTGGATGTGCATCTTATGATATCTCCGGTGGATGCCTTTATCGATTTATTTGCCGAGGCAGGGGCGGATATCATTACATTTCATCCCGAAGCTGGGCCGCATCCGCATCGAACCGTCCAAGCGATTAAAGCGGCGGGATGCAAAGCCGGTATATCCTTGAATCCGGCAACACCAATCGCGGCACTTGAAGAGTTAATTGAGGATATTGATCTCATCCTGGTCATGTCAGTCAATCCCGGTTTTGGTGGACAGAAATTTATAAAAACTCAATTAGAAAAAATTCGCCGTATTCGCGACCTCATCACTGCTGCCGGAAGGGAGATAGAACTAGAAGTTGACGGTGGCGTTAATTCAAAAAATGCCGAGGAAATTATTACCGCCGGGGCCGATGTACTTGTTGCGGGAACTGCCGTATTCCAAAACGGAAGGCAAGCCTATGCTGATAACATCAGGGCTCTAAGGCCCTCCGGCTAAAACAATAAGCGGTTTTGCTTAATGCATTATACTGATTTGATAGCCGCCTTTATTCTCAGAGTTTTCTGGAAGTGTAAACGCTGGCTTCTCATATATTTACCTAAGAAGCCCTTACTGGAAGGCCCCTATCCTGAGCCGGGAATCTCTTATCCAACATCCTTAAACCCTGGCAATCCGGCAAGGGGGGAAGCTTGGCTTAATGGTGACTATTCTTTGCGCGGGGCGATTGTTAACGCACCTGGTAACAATCCATTTTATTTGCGCCCACCTAATGAAGAATGGGCGATGTCTTTGCAAAGCTTTGATTGGTTGCAACACATCATCGCGCTCAACACACCCAAGACAAACATGATTGCCGTTCAAGCTATTCAGGATTGGGTCACCTACACCAGCTTGAGCAATCGGCTGGCTTGGCGGTCTGAAATTATTGCGCGCAGACTGATGGTCTGGAGTCAAGCTTTACCGTTTCTCATGCCGTTCATGACAACCATAGACCGTGCCAAAGTCTTGACTTCAATGGGGACACAAGCGCGCTATCTGGAACATATGGTAGAAAGCACGCTGCCTGGATATGCCCGCATCGTGTCTGCTTGCGGCCTGACCTATTCTGCCTTTGCGATAACTGGCGGGAGTGGTCGGCTTCAAACAGGTATCAGAATTTTATGTCGTGAATTAAAGAAACAAATATTACAAGATGGCGGTCATATCAGCCGCGAGCCAAAACACCTCGCGCAACTTCTGATGGATCTCACTGCCATTCGTCTCGCCATGCAACAGAGACATATTGAAGTCCCGCAGGATATCAATGCAAGTTGTAACCTCATTTCCTCAGCGATTGATTTTTATTGCTTTCCGGACGGTCAATTCTGTGTCTTCAACGGCAGCACACAGGGTGAGAAGTCTATGATAGATGCCGCCAAAAAACTGAAGCCAAAAAATTCTAAAGGATTTCAATACGCAACTGCCAGCGGCTATCAGAAACTTATTTCTGGCCAAAGCCATATTATAATGGATGTCGGCAAGACCCCACCGGCGACCTATAGCCAAAACGCCCATATCGCACCATTGGCGTTCGAGTTCGCACATAATACCCAACGCATTTTTGTTAATTGTGGGCCTAATCTTGTAAATGGCAATGAGTGGCGAGAGGCGTCGCGCACCCCAGCGGCACATAACACGCTGAGCTTTCCAAGCTTGTCATCAAACTTTTTTATAAAAAGCGATTTCTCCAAAAAAATGCTTGGGACGAGATTATCAACATCAAATTTAAAATGTGTCGCAAGACGTATCGAAGACTCCGGAGGCACCTGGCTTGAAGCCTCGCATAATTTGTTTGCGAAATTAAACGGCTATTCGCACCATCGGCGCATTTATCTGATGACGGATGGATATGACTTTCGGGGAGAGGATTCACTTCTCCCATCCGGCAAAACCCAAACACCATCTAAATTTGCCATTCGGTTTCACCTTCATCCCAATATTAATGCCTCCGCATCCTCTGACGGAAAATCCGTTTTACTCGCCTATAAAAGAGGCCCGGGTTGGATATTTCTGTGCAGTGGGACACATCTGGAGAGCATGCAAGTCATGGAAAGTGTTTATATGGGGCAGCATGGCTATCCGGTGCGTAGCAACCAAATCGTTCTGACTGGCATGCCTGACAGCAATGGTGCTTTTATCAATTGGGGTCTGAAAGTTGCCCACGACATTGAGTAAAAGTGAGGCGGACTTACCTTGCTCGGCCCGTCGAATCCCTGCATATCGACTCTATGTTGCCCGTTTACTTTTAAGCCGTTTTAAAAGTTCAATTTATGAAAAAATAATGTCATTCAAAAGGAGATATAGGTTTGGTTAGTTCTTTACGTCCGGTTTCAAGAGCCTTGATTTCGGTATCCGACAAGGATGGCATTGTCGATTTCGCAACAGCTTTGGCAGAAAAAAATATCGAACTCGTCTCGACCGGTGGCACGGCAGAAACACTTTCCAAAGCAGGGCTTACCGTTCGTGATGTGTCAGAATTAACCGGCTATCCAGATATGATGGACGGGCGTGTCAAGACGCTCCATCCTGGTGTTCATGGTGGGCTGCTCGCCATACGCGATAATGAAACACACCAAGCCGCTATGACAGAACACAACATCCAGCCCATTGATATGCTGGTGGTGAACCTTTACCCGTTTGAGAAAACGCTCGCGGCAGGCGGCGATTTTGATAAATGTATTGAGAATATTGATATTGGCGGCCCTGCCATGATCCGCGCAGCAGCAAAGAACCATGGTGATGTTGCCGTCATCGTCGATAATCAAGATTTTACCGCAGTCCTTGAAGCGCTTGCTGAACATGACGGAAAATTGACGGGCAGTTTGCGTAAAAGTTTGGCACAAAAGGCTTATGCACGAACGGCAGCTTATGATGCCGCCATATCTAACTGGTTTGCCGACCAACTGGATACATCCACCGAACCTGATTACCGCAGTCTTGGCGGGCGTTTGAAGCAATCACTCAGATATGGTGAAAACCCGCATCAGAATGCCGGTTTTTATGTTGGCGGCCCGAAACGTTTCGGTGTTGCTACGGCAGAACAAATCCAAGGTAAAGAACTTTCCTTCAATAACATTAACGACACCAATGCGGCCTTTGAATTGGTTGCCGAAATGGATGCCGACATAGCGGCCTGTGCGATTATTAAGCATGCCAATCCTTGCGGTGTAGCAACTGCAGCGAGTATGTTGGAGGCTTTTGCTAATGCCCTCAAATGCGATCCTGTCAGTGCTTTTGGCGGGATTATTGCGCTTAATAAAACACTCGACGCCGAAACTGCAACGGAGGTGACCAACATTTTCACGGAAGTTATTATTGCTCCAGACGCAGATGAAGAGGCCCGGGCTATTATTGGCGAGAAGAAAAATCTGCGCCTCTTGCTCACTGGCGGCATGCCCGACCCTGCCGAAGCAGGACTGGATGTCAGAACCGTAAGCGGTGGCTTGTTAGTACAGAACCGCGATAATGGTCGGATTAGTCGGGATATGCTTCAAGTTGTGACGAAGCGCCAGCCAGATGAAAGAGAGCTCGAGGACATGCTATTTGCTTTCCGTGTCGCCAAGCATGTGAAGTCTAATGCAATTGTCTATGCCAAAAACGGCGCAACAGTCGGGATTGGCGCAGGACAAATGAGCCGGATTGACAGTGCGCGTATCGCTGCCAGTAAATCTGAGGATGCCGCTAAAGCGGCGGCGGAAGACGAAGCCCTTGCAAAAGGGTCGGTTGTCGCATCAGATGCGTTCTTCCCTTTTGCGGATGGACTTATAAGCGCAGCACAAGCTGGGGTAACTGCGGTCATTCAACCGGGCGGTTCCATTCGCGATGATGAGGTGATCGCCGCTGCGGATGAGGCAGGTCTCGCAATGGTGGTCACAAATATGCGCCACTTCAAGCACTAAGCGTTAAGATTTTTTATCACCCAAAAAGGCGTGTGACCGTCTCGGCCACACATGCTGGCTTTTCTTCGCCTTCAATTTCAATGGTCGCTTTAACAACTAATTGAATACCGCCACCCGCTTCTTCAACGGATACGACTTCGGATGTACCGCGCACACGCGAACCGACTTTCACCGGATTAATGAAGCGCACCTTGTTACACCCATAATTAATGCCCATGGCGACCTTATTGATCGTATAGGTCTCTTTCATCAGCATTGGCAACAAGGAAAGAGTGAGAAAACCATGTGCAATAGTTGTCCCGAACGGGCTTTGTTCCGCCATTTCTTTATTAACGTGTATCCATTGATGGTCGCCTGTCGCGTCGGCAAACATATTGACGCGATCTTGGTCAATTTCCATCCATTCTGACGTCCCGAGTGTTTGTCCCTCAGTACCCAGCATATCATTTGGTGTTTCAAATACTGCAGCCATGTGTCCCTCATTGAATTTAATTGTAGCCATGATTATCCAACCCAATCCAGATTACAAGCCAAAACAATGCGATAAGTGAACGAAAACGGGGGAAGAGGCATAAATAATATTTATTCGTACATTCGTACGAACTTGATTGTAATTCACACTAATTTGTGCAAATTTAGCGACTTCAAAAGAAAGATTTATTATGTCTGCAACCGCACAAATTCACCTGACACATCTTCAAAGACTTGAGGCAGAAGCCATTCACATTATGCGTGAAGTTGTTTCAGAGGCTCAAAACCCCGTCATGCTTTATTCAATCGGCAAGGATAGCGCTGTAATGCTTCATCTGGCTATGAAAGCATTTTATCCATCTAAACCCCCTTTTCCGCTTCTACATGTGGATACTGGCTGGAAATTTAAGGAAATGATCGCTTTTCGGGATGATCTGGTTGCGAAGCTCGGCCTGGAGTTGCTAACCCACACCAATCCCGACGGATTGGCGGACGGCGTTGGCCCTTTTACCCATGGATCTGCGGTTCATACAGATATCATGAAAACACAGGCACTTAAACAGGCGCTTGATAAATATGAATTTGACGCCGCTTTCGGGGGTGCACGCCGGGATGAAGAAAAAAGTCGTGCAAAGGAACGCATTTTCTCTTTCAGGTCAGCTCAACATCAGTGGGATCCGAAAAACCAGCGCCCGGAGCTATGGTCCATTTATAATGTTCAAAAACATGAGGGTGAGTCCATTCGAGTATTTCCACTATCCAACTGGACTGAATTAGATATTTGGCAATACATTCATCTTGAGCAAATCCCTATTGTACCGCTTTATTTTGCTGCCGAACGTCCTGTTGTTGAGCGCGATGGCACGCTGATTTTTGTCGATGATGACCGCATGCCACTTAATGACGGCGAACAACCAATGCTCAAAAATGTCCGCTTTAGAACACTTGGTTGTTACCCGCTAACAGGCGCAGTTGAAAGCACAGCCGATACATTACAGGGCATTATTCAAGAAATGCTACTCACGCGCACTTCAGAACGCCAAGGGCGTGTCATTGACCATGACCAAGCCGCCTCAATGGAGAAGAAAAAACAGGAGGGGTATTTCTGATGCACCAATCCGATTTAATCTCAAACGATATCGACGCCTATTTGAAGGCGCATGAAAATAAATCCCTTTTGCGTTTTATCACATGCGGCTCCGTTGATGACGGCAAATCCACTCTCATCGGGCGATTGCTCTATGAGTCAAAAATGATTTTTGAAGACCAACTGACCACACTTGAACAGGACTCAAAAAAGGTTGGCACTCAGGGTGAGAATATTGACTTCGCTCTCTTGGTCGACGGATTGGCAGCAGAACGCGAACAAGGCATCACCATTGATGTTGCATATCGTTTTTTTGCCACTGAACACCGGAAATTCATTGTCGCCGATACGCCGGGTCACGAACAATATACCCGCAATATGGCAACCGGTGCCTCCACGGCAGATTTGGCAGTGTTGCTGATAGATGCGCGCCAAGGTGTTCTAACCCAAACAAAACGCCACGCCTTCATCGCTTCCCAGCTGGGTGTAGGCCATATTGTTCTGGCGGTGAATAAGATGGATTTAGTTGATTACAGCGAGAATGTTTTCAACGAGATTGTTGAGGATTTCAAAGCCTTTGCCGCGCAACTAGATATTCCTAATCTCCATGCCATTCCTGTCTCAGCTCTTGTCGGCGATAATATTGTTGACGGTAGCCGGTTCATGCCCTGGTATGAAGGGCCAAGCCTGCTCGGTTATCTAGAGGGGGTGGATGTTGAAGCTGAAGAAACCAGCCTGCCATTCCGTATGCCCGTGCAATGGGTCAACCGGCCAGATTTGGATTTTAGGGGTTATGCCGGGCGCATTGCTGGCGGCATTATTCGCCCTGGGGATGATATCCGCGTTCTACCATCTGGCAAACAGAGTAAAATCGCCCGTATCGTCACCATGGATAGCGATTTGGATGAAGCCGTATCCGGACAGTCTGTGACACTGACCCTTACTGATGAGATTGATATTTCGCGCGGCGATGTGATTGCAACCTCCGAAACCCCGCCGGAAATTTCCGATCAGTTTGACACCACCATCATTTGGTTATCAGAGGAGCCAATGCTTCCCGGACGTTCCTACAGAATGAAAACAAGCTCTCGACTTGTTTCCGCAACTGTCAACGCGCCCAAGCATAAAACAGATGTGAATACGCTGCAAAAACTTCCGGCGAAGACATTACAACTTAATGAGATTGGTAATTGTACACTTGCCGTTGACCGCCCGATTGCTTTTGACAGCTATGCTGAAAACCGCCAAACCGGCAGCTTCATTCTGATTGATCGTATGACCAATAACACCGTCGGCATGGGTATGATAAACTTCCCACTCAGGCGGGCAGCCAATATTCACTGGCAAAATCTCGATATCAATAAGGCTGCCAATGCGGAGCAAAAAGGTCAAAACCCTGCTGTTTTATGGTTTACCGGCTTGTCGGGATCCGGCAAATCCACGATTGCCAATGAGGTTCAAAGACGCCTCTATGCCACCGGACGGCATAGTTTTATTTTAGATGGCGATAATGTCCGTCATGGCCTTAACCGCGACCTCGGTTTTACTGACGCGGACCGCGTAGAAAATATCCGCCGTGTCGCCGAAGTTTCAAAGCTGATGGTTGAGGCCGGATTAATTACGCTCGTTTCATTTATTTCCCCTTTCCGGGCTGAAAGAGAACTGGCCCGCAACCTTATGGAAGAGGGAGAATTCATCGAAATTTTTGTGAACACACCTTTATCAGTTGCTGAAACCAGAGACCCTAAAGGGCTCTACAAAAAAGCGCGCGCCGGGAATTTGAAAAACTTTACAGGTATCGACAGCCCCTATGAAGCGCCTGAAAACCCTGAAATAGAAATTAACACTGCGGAGATGAGTGTTGAAGATGCGGCTGAGCGCGTGATAAACGGGCTCATTGAAAGAGGCATTATAGAGGTATAATGTCAGTCAAGGCATATGATAAATTGGGCGATAAAGCAGGCGACAAAGTGCCAAAAAGTAATACCCGTCGTATCGGCTCGGCAGGTTTAATTGAGGTCGCTTATAACTTTATCTCTACACAGGGACTAGACAGATTGACATTCCGGCATATCGCCAGTCATGCGAATTGCTCGCTCGGCACGCTGACATATCATTTTAGTTCTAGAGAAGATTTAATCAGCGCAGTTTTGAGCGATAAAATTCTACCTGCTATGCAACAGGGTGTCTTGCTACCCAATCATCCAAATCCTGCGCTTGCCTTTCTTGAAACGATCAAACAAAGCCTGCCCTATGAAGAAACAGCGAAAGACCACTGGCGGGTGCGGCTTGAATTAATGGGGTTTGCAGCCCAAAACCCGATATTCAGAACTCGCTTCAGACAAGTTGAAACAGCGCGTATCAGATATCTGGAAAAGCTTTTTTCACGACTGAAAAGCCTCGGGAAAATGTCAGCGGACACAGATATATCAAAACGCGCCACTCAAACCATACAATTCGAAACCGGGGCAGCACTCTCAATGTTGAACGCAAAAGATATTGACCGTGTCGCCACAGGAGATGCGTTTATAGACTGGTTAAAATCAATTCTTGATTTAAACTAGGTGCATCATAATTCTTTTATAAAGCCTCGTTAGAATATGCCTGTGTTGGATAGAAACCAAATAAGATTAGACAAATGCTAGATAAAAATTCGCAAGACCACCAAGAAACGCCGAGTGCTGCGCGCCCTATTCCTGCCGTAACCGATAAAAATGAGCGTGAGAAATGGCGACGCCTTCCTTTCGACGGACCCCGAAATTTTCGAGATTTAGGCGGCTACATAAACCAAGATGGCAAGGCCGTTAAATGGGGGGTCATTTATAGAGCCGACAGGCTATCTGCCCTAACCGATGCAGATATAGATTATTTTAAAAGGCTCAATATTCGGAAGATTATCGACTTTCGCTCAGATCATGAGAGGAAAGAAGCGCCTAGCCGCACTGATACACTTGAGGACACCCAAACCTTATGGATGGAAGTTTTTGAGGGCGGCGCTTTTGTGGAAGATATGTGGCGCAGTCTTTTTAGTGGTGAATTATCTGATGCCAGCCATTTACATGATATGATGAAAGCTGCCAATCGCAGATTTGTTAGCCATCATAATAATGTTTTTGCCAATTTCTTTAAGCTACTTCTTGAGGATGAGAATATCCCACTTCTATTTCATTGTATGGGCGGAAAAGACCGTACCGGTTTTGCCGCTGCAATGATTTTATCAGCACTTAAGGTGCCGGAAGACACCATCATGAAGGATTATTTGCTGACGAACACTCTAACAGCGGCTTCCACTGAAATTCGCAAGAAGAACCTCAAAGAACGTCTTGAGAGAGACATCGCGGACGATTTATTGGATGCGGTTATGAAAGTCCAGGCCGATTACTTAAATGCCGGTTTTGAGACGATTCACGAAGAATATGGTTCCGTCGAGAGCTTCCTCAAAGAAGGCCTCGAACTGGGTTCCGTGGAAATCGAAGAGTTACAAAGACGCTATCTCACAGAAGATTAGGCGCTCATATCAACATAAATATCATCATTTTCTATTTTAACAGGAAAAACCCGTATCGGTTTTTTTGTCAGGGCACCAATAGGTGAGCCGTCTTTTAGGTCAAACCTTTGCCCATGAAGCGGACAGAAAACGAAACATCCCCGAATGCGCCCACCTTCAAGCGGCTGAAGTTGATGAGTACACATATTCTCAACCGCGTAGATACCTTCAACGGTTTTGCAAATTAGAACCGACACACCATTTAAATCAAAAGCGCGATTTTCATTTTCTTCAAGGGTATCCACCCCCGTTGCCAACACAAAATTATCGGACACCTTAAACTCCTGCAGAAAGCCTTAATTTGACCTTATTGGGCACGTTGATTAAAACGTCGACCCACCATAGCGGAGGCAATATTCACCTTCTGAATATCAATGGCACCACCAGCAATACCCCAGCCCCATGAGTCGCGCATCCGGCGTTCCATATTGAAATCTTTGGAATAGCCATAAGCCCCCATTAGCTGAACGGCGTTGGAAGTTACTTCGCGCGCAATTTCATTGGCAAAACATTTGGCAACAGAAGAGTCGAGAATACTCGGCAAATTATCCTCCGCATTAGAGGCCGCACGATGAATAAGCAGACGTGCCGCTTCAACCCGCATTTGCATCTCCGCAAGCCTAATCTGGACAGCCTGAAAATCGACAATAGGTTTTCCGAATTGCTTGCGGTCCTGCACATAGACCATCACATCCTCCAGCGCACCCGAAGCCTGCCCCAACGCCATGGTGGCATTGCCACAACGCTCAAGATCAAACGCTTCCATCAGCTTCTTAAATCCGCCTGCCGGAACAATAATATTTTCTAAAGGCACCTCAGCATCATCCAAAAAAATGTCACAAGAAGGGACTCCGCGGAAACCCATAAGACTTTCCTGCTGGCCGAAAGATATGCCTGGCGCGTCTTTCTCGACAAAAACAGCACCAATGCCTTTCGCGCCCGGATCATCGGACAAACGGCAATAAACAACATAACCATCCGCATGACCGCCGCCGGAGCACCATCTTTTTAGCCCGTTCAAAATCACCTTATCGTTAGTCACGCGTCCTTTGGTCTTCAAATCCGTCAAAGCCGAGCCAGCATCCGGCTCAGACATGGCTACCGCCACAATCATTTCACCAGAACAGACTTCTGGGATGACTCTTTTCTTCAAGCTCTCTTCAGCAAAATGTTCAATCGCTTTGACGGGACCAACACAGGATTCAAAAACAGGAAACGCAATGGCTGAAGAAATTTTGGCAAATTCTTCAAGGACTATCAGCGCGTCAATATTACCAAGACCAAGCCCGCCATATTCTTCAGGCACATTAATGCCCAGAAAGCCCATCTCACCATATTTGCGAATGAGTTCATGTGTCGGAGGTGATGCCTCAGTCTCACAAATTTGCGCAGCTTCCGGTAATTCCGATTGCGCGAAATCTCTGGCAGTTTTCTGAAATGCTTGCTGATCTTCGGTTAATTTGAAATCCATGATATTTCCCTATCGGCTAGATAATGCCTTGTGTTTCAAGTTCCTCAATTTGAGCGTCGGACAGTCCAAGCTCACTTAAAATTTCTGCGTTATGACCCCCGATTTCCGGCGGCGCTGTCGGCGCGTTGGGGGTCAATGATGAAAACTGTGCCGGCAGACCCAAAACGGGGGCAAACTTGCCTTCCATTCCATTGACCGCAACAGATGTAAAATAAGACATGGCACCAGCCTGCGGATTGTCAAGGGCTTGTTGCAGCGACAAAACGGGCCCACTGGGCACGCCCTTTTCCTGAAGCAGTGCTAATGCCTCAGAAGTTGTACGTTGAGAACACCACGCGGCCATGATGTCGCATAAAACATCATTATTATCGCCACGATGCTGGTCAGACTGAAACCGTTCATCTTCGACAAGCTCCGGCTTACCAACAGTCTCTGCCCATCGCTTGAACAAATTGTTACCTACCGTATGCACCAGAATGTGCCCGTCCGATGTTGCAAACACATCCGACGGCGCAGAGGTCTGTACCCGGTTGCCCGTTCCAACACGGTCAATTCCTGTGACACCCTGTTCAATGAGGTGTGCATTCATCACCGCCAGTGCTGTGTTCAATAAGGAAGTCTGAACATGCTGGCCTTTGCAAGTCTTATCACGCTCCTTCAGCGCGGCCATGGTTGCAAATGCCGACATCAGTGCCGTTGCATAATCTACATAGGGCGCACCAGCCTTAACCGGATTACCGGGGACTCCTGTCAGATACATCGCGCCGGACATGGCCTGCCCGATACCGTCAAATCCGCCCTTAGTGCTGTCAGGTCCCGTATCACCGAAACCAGTTTGGGTCACCAGAATAATTTCAGGGCAACGCCGGGACACTGTTTCCCAGTCCAAACCGAGGCGCCGGAGCGCCACGGGTGGCAGATTTGCTACGACAATATCTGCGGTATCGACTAACTTCCCTAAAATCTCACGCCCACGTTCGTCCGAAAGATTTAGTGATAGTGATTTTTTACCCCATCCGGTCTGATATATCAGACCACCCTCGCCGGGCTGCCCATTATCATCGAAAGAAAGGGGCGAAATAAACCTATCTTCTCCACCATCCGGGCGCTCGACCCGAATAACATCTGCCCCAAGCGCACCCAGAAGCGTTGCACAATAGGGGCCTGCAACATAACGGCCAATATCGATCACTCTGATATTTTCCAATAAATTAGACATATTTTTTTAATTACAGATTATAAAGTTCTCAGTTAATATTTATTATATACAATTGTACTAGACTGATTGCGAGCTATATAAGTCTTTCTTATAGGCATGAATACTTTACCTGATTGAGAGTTATACGCATATCTTTTATATGTATAAGAAAATCCTATTACTAAATAAAATGGACATTTAATGGACGCCTCACGTATAAAAACCTTAGAAGAAGGTATGGCTTATGAGCAATCTCGGGAGGGACCGCCCCCAGGGTTCCCAAAATTGCCTCCAATTCCTGCGAAAAGATATACCGATCAGGTTTTTTTTGATCTCGAAATAGAGCATCTGTGGAAAAAAAGCTGGCTCTTCGCCTGTCATATGGATGAGTTGCCGGAACCGGGCAGCTTTTATCTCTGGGAACGCATTGGGTCGCCGATTTTTATCGTACGCGGACGTGATGATAAATTACGCGGCTTTTACAATACTTGCCGCCACCGTGGTGCGCCAGTTGTGCGCGAGCAGACAGGCCGCCGCAATCTTTTCGTATGTACTTATCATGGCTGGTCTTATGACGATAAAGGACATCTGATTAACATGCGCGACCCACGTGATTTTCCTGATTTTGACAAGTCCTGTCACAGTCTGGTTGAGGTCGGCGTTGAAGTTTTCGGCAAAATGGTCTTCATCAATCTTGATAAAGATGCAAAGCCACTGATGGATTATCTTCATCCGGTACCAACAGATATGGCGCAGTTCCAGAGTGAAAATATGCGCCTTGTCAGAAAAACAACATTGGATATTAAGTGCAATGTTAAAATCCTGCTGGATGCATTTCAGGAGACATACCACCTGAAATCCATTCACCAAAAAACCGTCGATAGATTTCTGGATCATCTGGGCACATATATTGAGCTATGGCCAAATGGTCATTCACGAATGGTTACGCCGCATCGGGATCCTAACTGGGTTGACCCGGGCGTTGAGGGCCTACCTGAAGTCGAGACTGTTGGCGAAGTTGGGCGTGTAAATAATTTCTCATATAATATTTATCCTAATATTGTCTGCCCGCCTTATGCCAGTGGCAACTCATTAATTATCTTCTGGCCTAAAACCATTAACACGATGGAAATTGAGGTCATTTGGGTTGCGCCTGATTGGGGGGACGGCCCATTATCTGACATCTGGGAGACGCGTCTGGGAAATTTTGATAAAATCCTCGAAGAAGACACCCAATTCGCCGAACAAATTCAAATCTCTGTTGAGTCAGACGGCTTTCAAGGCACACCTCTTTCATATCAGGAGAGACGCATCTATCACTGGCACGAACATTTGGATAGGCTGATTGGCGAAGAGAACCTCCCAGAGGGTACGCGCATTGAGCCCCTAATGGGGCCTTATATCATGGACCCTTACGCCTCCAAAGCCGGGGAATAAAGGGTATCCGATGGCAAATTTTGGACTTATCGCATATGGCAGCTATTTGCCGTTTCAAGCAATTTCGCGTCAGTCTATTTTTGACCAGATTGGTTGGATACAAGGCGGCTTAAAGGCATACGCCAAAGGCAAAAGAAGTTATGCCGATTGGGATGAAGACGCAGTGACGCTTGCCGTCGCCGCCGCTCGCCAATTGCTAAAAACCGCCGATAATACACAAGTTCAACAACTCAGTTTTGCCTCGACCACAGCCCCGTTTCTTGATCGTTCCAATGCCGGTATCGTTGCGGCTGCGCTTGATTTAGCTGACCACACACATTGTTACGACTCATCGGGCAGTCAACGTGCAGCACTCGCCCCACTGGTCACGGCCTGTCACAATCAAAGCGATGGACTGCTAATTGCCGCGGGCGAAAAAAAACCTGTTCAGCCTGCAAATGTCATGGAAATGCTGGCTGGAGATGCCGGTGCGGCCATACTAACAGGATCTAAAAATGTAATTGCCGAATTAGTTGCTACCCAATCTGTGCGTTCAGATTTCGTTGACCATTACCGCACTGCAGAAAGCGGTACGGATTATGTGCTGGAAGAACGCTGGGTGCGTGAAGAGGGATTGGCAAAAATCGTTTCGCCTCTCATTACGACACTTTTGGAAGAAAATAATCTGAGCGTTGAGGATATTGACCACTTTATTCTTCCTGTCGCTTATCCGTCTCATGCCCGTGCTATTGCCCGCAAATGCGGTATTCAAGAAGACGCTGTTGCGGATGCACTGTTTACGGATTGTGGCTTCTCAGGTGTCGCGCACCCTTTGCTTATGCTGAATGACTGCCTTGACCGCGCAACGCCGGATAGTCTGATTTTATTGACCGGGTTTGGTCAAGGAATGGATGCCATTCTTCTGAGGACAACCGAAAAAATTACGCGCTATCAGGCATCTATCACAGTTCAGAACTTTATGACTAATTTACGGATTGAGGATAATTATCCGCGTTTCCTGGCCTCTAACGGGCAATTCCACCCGGATTGGGGGATGCGCGCAGAGCGCGATAATCGCACCGCTCAAACCGTTGCTTTTGACAAAAGCCGCGATATTTACGGCCTTGTTGGCGGTATCTGCACCTCATGTGGTACGCCTCAATTCCCCAAAGCCAGACGATGCGTGAACCCAGAGTGTAACGCACTTGATACCCAGCAATATTACCGTTTTGCCGATATACCTGCCACGGTGAAATCTTTTACGGAAGATTGGATGGCCTTTAACCGCAACCCACCATTAATTTACGGAAATATCTCCTTTGAGGGCGGCGGTAATATGTTTATCGAAATGACAGGATTTGCCCCCGGGGATATTGCCATTGGAGACAAAGTTGAGATGGATTTCCGTATTAAGGATATTGATGACAAGCGCGGCTTCCACAGATATTTCTGGAAAGCTGCCGCTCAGAGAAAAGTGTAAGGCGAAGGACTGACATGGCTGAAGGTATTAAAGACAAAGTCGCTATCATAGGCATGGGTTGTAGTAAATTCGGCGAACGCTGGGATGCGCGCCCCGAAGACCTCATCACCGAAGCTTTTGAAGAAGCTCTTAACGATGCAAAGATTGAAAAAGAGAGCATAGATGCTGCCTGGTTTGGGGTATTTTATGACGAACAAAATGTCGGCAAATCTGCTTATCCGCTGTCGCAATATTTACGCTTGCCGAATATCCCCGTCACCCGTGTTGAAAATCTATGTGCCACTGGAACGGAGTCCCTGCGCGGTGCAGTCTATGCCGTAGCGGCTGGCGCATGTGACATTGCACTCGCCGTCGGATGTGAAAAATTAAAAGATACTGGTTTTGCCGGTCTCCCTGAACGAACAAAAGGGACATTTGAAGACCTTTATCAGCCCGGCTTTACCCCGCCAGGCGCCTTTGCACAACTTGGCGCAGCCTATGCCCATAAATACGGGCTGGATATGGCAGACCTTAAAAAGGCCATGGCACATGTTTCTTGGAAGAGCCATGAAAACGGATTTTTAAACCCAAAAGCACATTTACGCAAAAAACTGTCTATCGAACAGATTCTCAACGCCCCCCCGGTTGCCTATCCATTGGGTGTATTTGACTGTTGTGGCGTATCGGACGGAGCCTCATGCGCGATTGTTGCCCGCCCGGAAATCGCCAAAGATCTTGTCGGTGAAAATTTTGTTACGGTTAAGTCCATGCAACTATCCCCCTCCAATGGTGTTGAAATGGGTCACCAGTCTTGGGACGGCGCAGGGACGGTCACAACGCGCAAAGCCTCAGAACGCGCTTATGCCGAGGCCGGTATCAGTAATCCGCGTGCGGATATCAGTTTGACCGAAGTTCATGATTGCTTCTCTATTACTGAGCTTGTGCTGATGGAAGATCTATGGCTCTCGGATGACGGCAAGGCCCCCAATGATATTCTGGATGGCAGATTTGATGCGACAGGTGACATTCCCTGTCAGATTGATGGCGGTCTTAAATGTTTCGGTCATCCCGTCGGCGCATCAGGACTGCGCATGACCTATGAAATTTATCTACAACTGCTTGGTCGTGCCAATGACCGACAGCTTAAAGACCCCAAATTTGGACTAGCGCATAATCTTGGGGGCATTCCGAACAGAAATGTTGCCGCGGTATCAATATTTGGGATGAACGAATAGGATATTCAAATGTCAGACAAAAACCAGCCCCTTCAGTCCTCTGAATATGGAGGCATGTCCATTGAGGAGCTCGCGACGGCCTCAACCGTCTACCGCGCAGATTTGCTCACGAGTCAGACGATTGTTATTTCCGGCGCAGGGACGGGTATGGGACGCGCTATGGCTTTTCTGGCAGCACGTTTGGGCGCCAATGTCGTGATTTGTGGGCGTCGCGAAGAGAAGCTTCAAGAAGTTAAAGACGGCATCAGGCAACATGTCGGACGCGATATTGAATATGCCCAAGTGAATATCCGTGACCCTGAAAATGTCGAAAACTTTATTACAGATATCTTTGATCGCCACGGCACCATTCACGCTTTGATAAACAGCGCGGGCGGGCAGTTCTCACAGGCTGCGATTGATTTCTCGCGAAAGGGCTGGCTGGCTGTCATTGACACCAATCTGAATGGCACATGGTGGATGATGCAGGAAGCCGCCAAAAAATGGTGCGACACCGGACAAGAAGGCAATATCATTAATATCGCTGCCTATGTGGAGCGCGGCATGCCACAATCCGCACATAGCTGTGCTGCGCGCGCAGGTGTGATTTATCTCTCGAAAACTGTTTCTACCGAATGGGCTGAACATAACATTCGTGTGAATTGTATTGCCCCCGGTGCGATTGAAACCGAAGGCGTGACACAGTATCCGCCAGAGGCACTGCAAGAATTTCACAGAGCTAATCCGATGAAACGATTTGGCGATGTCTGGGATGTGGCGGAGACAACAATTTATCTCGTCGCCCCCTCCTCAAAATTCGTTACCGGTGAAGTTATCACCGTTGATGGCGGGATGGCGCAACACGGCTGGGTGTGGCCTATGGGTAAACCGGAATATTTCAAATAGTCATAACCGCTAGAATTTTACAATCGCCCCACCATCGACATTCAAGCCAAGACCGGAAATAAACTGGCTTTCTTTCTGAGCCAGGAAAACTGCCGCATGGGCAACATCCTCCGGCTGACCCAGACGCCCGACAGGGGCTTTCTCAATCCAGTAATTACGGAAATCTTCATCCTCAAAATAAGGAGCTGACAAAGCTGTCACCACTGCGCCCGGCTGGAGATAATTCACAGTAATACCATATTGACCGAGATCGACAGCCATGGATTTTGTCATACCGGCAACAGCATGTTTCGACGTGCCATAAACAAAGAGATTTGGGCCACCCATATCAGACATGATGGAGCCGAGGTTGATAATACGTCCGGTATCGGATTTCTTTAATTCGGGCAGGGCAGCGCGTGTGATGCGAAACATTGAGGTCACGTTAATCGCCATGGTCTTTTCCCATAGCTCCTCGCCTTCTCCTTCGACACTATCCGGCCAGGAAATGCCGGCATTATTTACCAGGACATCAAACCCGCCCATCGCCGCTATTGCCGCCGATACGATATTTTGTGGCGCATCTGTTTCAGTAATATCTTGTTCCAGTGGCGTCACACCCTCAACATCTGTAAAATTTTGTGAGACCGCGCTATCGGGTAAATCCACAACCAATACTTGTGCCCCCTCGCGTGCATAAGCCAGCACAATGGCCTCACCAATGCCTGAAGCACCGCCCGTTACGATAGCTTTGCGACCTGATAATAATTGTCTGTCAGACATAGAACCCTCCTATAGTAAGCACTTAAAATTAGTCTATCTGTATGAACAGATTTTCATAGCTACTTTTCTTTACAGTATAAAAAAAGGCCGGCTTCAAAAGAAACCGGCCTTTAAATTTGTATAAACTAACTTTAGAAGTCGAACGTCATTTCAACACCAGCTGTACGTGGTGGGCCATATTGTGAGAACACCCACAATGTAGCAACCGGCTGTGATGAAACGCGGTAGCGCTCATCAGTAGCATTTTTTACAAATGCACGGACGCTGTAGTTATTGCTGTTGTCAATCAACGCATAGGACACATCAATCAGCGTTTTGCTTTCAAGAACAGTGTCATAAGCTTCACCGAGATCAGAGTAGTTATTGACTTGATCATCTTCGTGGAAGATTGTCATCACAGCTTGACCAGTAATATCACCATAGTCCTGCTCATAAGAGACTTGCAGAGCAGCCTGGACTTCAGGTGTTCTGGTCAATGGACGGTCGGAGAAGTCAACATCGATTGTGCCGTCAAAATTGGTGTCGGCCTCAAACTTGTCAAAATCACCATCCTGTAGTGATAAATTACCCTGAATTGTTAAACCCGGAACCTTGGCAGGTACAAAGGTAAACTCAGTTTCAATACCATTCACAGTAGCTTCAGCAGCGTTGAAGAAGCGTGTTTCCTGATCGTTCCCAAAAGTCGCTGCAATCTGACGCTGAGCATCTGTGTACTCGACATTAAATGCGGCGACATTTAAACGAAGCTGATTATCAAAGAGGTCCGATTTCAAACCAATTTCAATTGAGTCAGCATATTCAGGGTTAGTAGGTGCAATATTGGCCGCACTCAATGCAGCAACTGTGCCTGTTTGGTCGTTAAACGCACCTGACTTAAAGCCTCTGGCATATGTGATGTATGAGAATACATCGTCAGATACTTGATAAGATGCTGTGAAACGATAGCTATCTTCTTCCCAAGTTTGATCAGTCCCAAGAACACCAGCAGAATATGTCGTGAAGTCAGCAGCAGCCAAAGGTCCGCCAATTGTTGCAGCCGTCAAGTTAACATCAAACCCACCTGTAAGAGATTGAAAAGGTACTCGATTACGACCGATCCAAGCTTTATCTTCTTCTGTGTAACGGAAACCACCACTAAGTGAGAGTCTGTCGCTCACATCATAAGTGGCATCAATAAATACAGCCTGAGCTTCCTGCTGCTGAGCACTACAGAGTACAAGTGGCGTATTGTTATATGTACCAGGGAATGGAGGTGCACCACCAACATTTGCAAAGTAATCAAGGAAACCAAGTATTTGTGTCACACAGAAAGTTGTATCGTCTTCCTGCATAAATATACCAGTAACATATTCAAGATTACCCCCGAGATCAGAGGCGTAACGCAACTCATATTGGGTTGTTTCACGAACATCTGCTCGGTTTGCATCAAATAAGGAAAGTGTACCATTCACACCTGTATAAGTACTAGGTAGAAGTGAATCTTGTTCTCTTTTTCCAGCCATGAAGAACACATTACCTTTGTCCATAGCGTA
This sequence comes from Candidatus Micropelagos thuwalensis, assembly GCF_000469155.1. Lineage (NCBI taxonomy): Bacteria > Pseudomonadati > Pseudomonadota > Alphaproteobacteria > Candidatus Micropelagius > Candidatus Micropelagius thuwalensis. The sequence goes on from NZ_AWXE01000004.1 coordinate 497,870, forward strand.
TTCAAGGTTGAGATAGAGACCATCAACATCAACTTGGTGACCCTGAGACATATTCAATAGATTATCATCTCTGTCAGTAGATGCCGCATTGTTCAAAGGATCACCTGGCTGAACTGGTGCATTAAAAATTCCTCCCGCCCATGCAAAACGAGTAAGCCCTGTTGCAGGGTCTATATCGGCAGGTGTATCATTTACTGATGGGACTGCATCTGAATTGTCTCGAATAATTTCATATTGTAGTAAAGCAGTAAGTTTGTCGGTTGCTTCGTAAAGAACTTTGAAACGCCCAGAGAAAACATCTTCACCACCCAGATCACGACCGTCACCGGTTGAACCATCAGCAGGTGGGAATGAACTGAATAATAGTGTATTTGGATCAATTGCAGGGGCATCCATCAAAAGCCCTCCGGCTTTATAATAACCATCAGACTCTGCAAAAAGACCGGAAGCACGAATAGCAATTTTATCGGTTATTGGTAAATTAACTGCAGCACGAATTTCTTGGCGGCCAAAATCAGCAAGGAGAACATTAAATTTGGCATTTGCTTCATCTAAATCTGGACGCTTAGTTCTAAGTGTAACCATACCCGCTGTTGTATTTTTACCAAATAGTGTACCCTGAGGACCGCGTAACACTTCAACCTGCTCAATGTCAAAGACATCTAGAAGTTGTGTCTGAACATGCGGGACGATAAAGTCATCAATCGCGACACCAACTTGTGGGTCTGAATAAACAATAATATCTGTTTGACCAGCACCGCGCATTGAGAAACCTGCAGCATTGAATCCAGTAATTTTAGCAGCTGAAAAGTTTGGTGCTAACACAGCAACATCACCAATATCTCTAGCAATTAGTGAATTCACATCTTCAGCCTGAATAGCTGAAACTGCAATTGGCGTTGACTGCAGATTTGTTTCACGTTTAGACGCACGCACAATGACCTCATCAATCTGTGCGAAAGCACCAGATGAAACAAAGACGGACATGCCAACGAAAAATGATGTCAGAAGACGTGGTGATTTAGCACCGAGTATTTTCTGAACAAGTAGCATTTCTTCCTCCAAAAAAGGTTTTATCGGAATATGAAAATACACACCCCAAATATTAATTAAATAAAAGACCTACGACCGATTATCATACGAAGCGATAAGTCTGGACTATAGCCTATGACAAAATCTAACCTCTAAGTCCTCTGTTTTAAATAGTTTTATGTCCTGACAGAGTTGTTGAAATCTTTAGTTGTAATTTTACAACAGTTGTCGCCTTGCTCTATTTAACTTATCGTGTGACGAGGATGTTGTCTAAAATATACATAGGTATTTCGGAGGGTTTATCATGGCACACACATTTATCGCGCGCATGAAGGTTTTTCCTGACAAGGTAGATCAATTTATCGACACATGCGAGCGCATGGAAAAGGCCGTCGCCGAACATGAACCAAACTGTCTGATGTACAAGTTTTTCCGCCTAAGAGAAGAAAACAGCTTTGCCGTCATCGAAAGTTTCAAAACTGAAGCGGATGATCAGGCACATCAGGAAACTGAACATTTTAAAGAAATCGCAGCTGATATGATTCCCTGTCTCGACGGAGGCTATGAGCGCGAATACCTTGATCCGCTTACTTGATAGGAAAAGACATGACAGCCTTTCTTGCTAAACTTGTAATTGACCCCGCCAAACGGGAGAAATTTGAAAACGCACAAACTGAATTGCGCGACCTTACCTATGCTCATGAGCCTGAAACCCCTGTTTACGAGCTTATCAAGTCGCGCGATGACCCGAACACTTATTACTGCGTCGCCACTTTCACGGATGAATCAGCCTTTGAGTATCACATGGCGACTGACTTTCACGACCGTATTGTTCCAGATATTGTTGATTGTCTGGCGGAGGAAATGGATTTGAGTTTCTACGATATTATCGGCGACCCGAAAAAGGGCCTCAGCCGACCTTAAGTCACTGTACCCGACGAATATCACTATTTAATATTTAATTTTAAAAAAGCTCTGCAGCACTGCGGATAGGATTAGAGCCATCCCAGTTCTCTGCTGCTTTGCGAAGATTGCTGAAATAATTATTGATAAAGGGTTGGTTTTCTAGCACCTCAACCATGCATCCCATTTTGCTTGACGTATCGACATAACAAAAATCCATCGGCCCCATAGCGCCGTTAAAGGCAATCTCAAAACCCATATCGGTGTAACGCGCCACTTCCTTTTCATAATCCTCCGCAATAATACCAACATGGTGGAAGCCTTCCTCACCCGCCGCGAACATATCGCGGTAGCATGACGGGCTATCACAATTTTGCTGAATAAATTCAACGTGAATATCGCCCGTCTGACAGACCGCAACACTGAAATCCACCTCTTGCGGCTTACCTCTATAATGTGGATCGGTAATATTAATATCTTCCAGCAAGAAAAACGGGCCGATACCAAAAGTCTCCTGCCAGTCCTTGGCGGTTTCACGAATATCGCGGACAACATAGGCCATCTGAATGATTGTATGATTCATTAGCGGCTGGGGAAACATGGTGAGACCTTACCTTTTCTAGACTACTGTTTCTTGGTTTTTCTAGACGCTGTTTTTTTGCCTGAGGCAGCCTTCTTTGTAGCGTCAGGGTTCAAATATTTTTCCAGCGTATCGTGGAAATGACGAATCCGCAGTTCCTGATCGCCAATCCAAAGACCTTCATATCCTTCGCTCTGCATACCCTTTTGCACAAAGGGAAGGTTATAAGCATCTTGATTGATCACCAGCCCAAGAGAGACTTCACCATATTTATATTGCTTGTGAATCGGGCGGCGATATTCTTCCTCGTCAAATTCCGCATCCGGCAATTCATACATATAATAATCGAACAGCATCTTATTCGGATCTTCAGGATGAGGACGCTGACGGAATAACATCAAATCATCCGCATGCACATTCATAGTGATATTCGGGAAAATCATATAATGATAATCATCTGTAAGCTGATCATCGTTCAAAGCTGAATAATCCTTACCCTGCGCCGGGCCATTTTCTCTCTTAAATTGCTGTACTGCGTGGCGAATATCGTGAACGGACCCTTCATATGAGGCGGGATCCATGCCCGCATCTTTCATCACCACCTTAATCGCTGGTGGAATTTCACCTGGCGCAACTACGCGAGGACTCAGCACACCAAAGGCAATCAGATACCGATTGTGACGCTCATAGCAGTCAATCTGAATATCAAGGTCATCAAGGTAATATAGTAATTGCTTATGAATGCCTTGAACATGGTAGCTTTCATTGAAAGCATCAACTGATGCCTTCCAATTACAATCCCACTCAACCGTGAGTGCTTTGGTCAACACCATGCGCTCAAAATGATACGGGTTGAGATGCTCCGGAATAATACCGAGATAATCCAATAACGGTTCGACATCCTGATTAAGACTGAACCAGACAAATGACCCCCAGCTATCGCATGGGAGTTCAGTCAAACCACCACAGGGCGGCGCACCTTGCGGGAACGTCTCGAGGTCAGGAATATCCATAAAGCTGCCATTAATGGCATATTCCCAATCGTGATATTTACACTTGAAAGACGTCGCCGCTTCCAGCGGTTTTTCAAAACTGTGAACAAGACGATTACCCCTGTGATGACAGACATTATAAAATGCCTTCACAGAGTTATCTTTCTGGCGAACCAACAAAATTGACTCATTACCAATCTCAGTCACATAGTGGTCGCCGGGTTCGGGCAAATCCTCATCCCGACAAGCCATAAGCCAGACTTTGCTCCACATATGCTCCCATTCTTGGGCCATATAATCTGGGCTGACATAGCGCTCTTTTGGAATGAGCGCCGAGCCGAGAGCAGGTTTTGGTGCAACCTCAACCGGCGTGCCATATTTGCCTTGCTTCTTGGTAGTACGCTGAATTTTTTGCTGACGACGAACTTTCATTTTAGAGCTGCACCCTTTTCGTGTAGCCGCCATCAACGACCAAATTAACACCTGTTACCCAGCTTGCGGCCTGGCTTGAGAGAAAGACAACGCAATTTGCGACTTCTTCTGGTGTGCCAAGACGTCCTAAGGCATGGGTTTTTTCCGTGATACCGTAGAATTTCTCATTTGAGATTTTAATCATATCCCACGCACCACCATCAAAATAAATGGGGCCGGGGGATACAACATTCACACGCACACCATTTTCACCATGCGCTTGTGATAATTGCTTAGCATAGGTAATAAGCGACGCTTTCATCGCATTATAAGGTTGTGGCTCCATGAAAGTCTCAACGGCAGCTGTTGTACCAATCATGGTTATCGCGCCACCAGTCTCTTCCATAAGTGGCAAAACAGCTTCAACACCGCGAACGGTTCCAAGAACATCCACCTCAAAGTTTTTCCACCAATTACGTTCGCTATCATTACCGCCACCGGCAGAAACATTCGGGATAAAAACATCAACGCCGCCAAGCTCTTCAGCCATATCAGCGACCCATTTTTCGTAATCTTCTTTTTCTTTAATGTTACACGGCGCACCGACAATGCGTCCTTCAGCCATCAGGCTCATTTCCTTAACGGCTTGTTTAACGCTTTCCTCCGTCCGCGAACAAATAGCAACATTAGCGCCTTCAGCCGCAAACAGGTTGGCAATCCGCCGGCCAATACCAGCCGTTGAGCCAGTAATGAGAACGTTTTTATCTCTTAATCCCAAATCCATATTTTTTCCTATCCTAGTTATCCTTTAGCAGGACATTTATTAACTATTGCACAATATCCGCAGGGCGAGCGAGAAGACCATTATCGACGATAAATTCACTACCTGTTAGGAAACGGGCATCATCTGAAGCTAAAAAGACCACCATTCGTGCCACATCCTCTGGACACCCAAGAGACTCCTGCGGAAGTATACCATCCTTCGGAATTTCCATCGGTGCTTCATCGCCGCGCCCTTGCACAGTTTGCACCATCGGCGTTTCAATCCCACTCGCATGAATTGAAACACATCTGACAGGTAGATTTGTCATCTGGCAATGTATCGCCATAGATTTTGTCATGGAACGCACCGCACCTTTGGCAGCAGAATAAGCAAAGAAGGGGGGGTAACCAAGATGTGAGGCAGTAGACGACATGTTAATGATGGAGCCATTTTTACTCTTTTTAAGCAAAGGGAGTGCCGATTGCATACCTAGAAAAACACCATCATTCATAATCGCATTTGTTTTCTTGAAATCTTCGTAAGTACAACTTTCAGGATCAGCGACAATCACAATACCGGCATTATTTACCAGCACATCCAAACCACCAAACTTTTCTTCAACAGTCGCAATGGCTGACGCCCATTCTTCGGGGCTACTGACATCAAGCTTAGCAAAAGCGGCATTCTCTCCAAGCGCATCGGCAGCTTTTTGCCCAGCCTCTACATTGATATCCGTAAGCAGAACGCGTGCACCTTCTTCAATGAGCATAGTTGCATCTGCAAGACCAAGCCCCATTGCCGCGCCGGTTACCAACGCGATTTTACCTTCCACTCGACCCATATTCATCTCCCTTAAAGATACTATTCAGACTGTAATTTTATTTAGCATAGCTCAAAATTTCGATAAGCCTAAACAGTGCAAATCGCCACAGATGCGTTATTTTTGCACAATAGATAGTTGCTGAGAACATATATTTTTCTATAGTTTTGAGGAGTTTACCCATATGAAAATATGGTTATAGCAATGTCTGAAGGCGCTTCATCATCGAACACGAAAGAACGAGATATTGACTGATTTTATTTTGCACCATCATGATCCGTCCCCATATGGCGAAAAAATTCGCAAACTTTTTGGAGTGAAAGGCATGGCCTGGAAATCTGTTCAAGTATCCATGGTGATGCCCCGACCCGATATGACTGCCCTTACCGGCGGCTACCGACGTATACCCGTCATGCAAATTGGGGGGGATGTTTTTTGCGATACGCTCATCATAGCCCGCATTATTGATATGTTGCACCCTTCGCCGTCGGTATTTCAATCCGGTCTAATGGCTAATCTCGCAATTCAACAATGGAGTGATATGATGTTCCGTCCCGGTGCAGCTTTGTCGCTGTACGAAAATGCAGAATATCTGCCTGATGATGTCGTCACTGACCGAGCTGCCTATTTCACTTTTCTTGATTTTGAAAATTTTGCAGAAGATGCACCACATTTTCGCAGTCAGTTTATTACTTTTGCCAGCCAGCTTAATCACCAGCTTGCGGACGGACGCGCATTTCTGTTCGGCGATAATGCAGAATGGGGGGATATTAATGCCTATATGAATATCTGGATGGCTGGGGGAAACATCCCCTCCAGCGAGGACTTTCTGGCTAAATTTCCCCATATTTCAGGATGGTATGACCGCATGGATAAGTTTGGATGTGGCGAACGTACCGATATCGGGTCGTCTGATGCCCTAGAAATTGCGGTTAAAGCACAAAATAATGCGGGTGGTTTCCGTCTCGGCACACATAAAGAGGACATGTCTGGATGTCAGCCGGGTGACCCTGTGACAATCCAACCTGATGATTATGGCATTGTCCCTGTTGCAGGATTTCTTGAAATGGCCAATGATGAAGAAATAATTATACGTCGCACACAAATTGATGTCGGGGAAATATATTTGCATTTCCCCCGCAAAGGTTTCCGTATCGAGAAGAGTGCATAGTTTATTTTGGGAGATTGGAATGTCTGAAAAGTTAGATGTGAAATGGCCAATGGATTTAGGCGCACCCCCCGGAACGCTTGAGGCAAAAATGCCCCGCCCGGATGATATTGGGGCCGATATACCTGACCCGCAGCGATATTTCAGCCGTGACTATATGCAACAAGAATGGGAACGGCTCTGGCCGAAAGTCTGGTTATTGGCAGGTGTCACGCCGGATCTCAAAGAGCCGGGTGATTTTATTACCCATCGCCACGGGCATGAAGAGTTTCTACTCGTCCGCCACGAAGACAATAAAATCCGAGCCTTTTACAATGTCTGCCCACATCGTGGCAAACGTGTCTGCCAAGTTGAGCAAGGCAATGTGCCTAAATTTTCCTGCCCGTTTCACGGCTGGCAATTCCACACAGATGGTGCGCTTGCATCTATCACAGATGAAGAAACCTATGATGCTGATTTAATCGCACATCGTCCTGGCCTTACTGAAATTCGTTGCGAAACAATTGGCGGTCTGATTTTCATCAATATGGACGGCAATGCGCCGCCCCTCAGGGAGTGGATTGGCCTGCCGAAGGGATATATTGAAAATTACGAAATCGATAAAATGAATGTCATACGCCATGTGCGCACAGAATGGATGGCTAATTGGAAGACTGGCGTGGATGCGTTTTATGAGTCCTACCACCTGCCGCATATTCACCCTCAAACACAAGGCGTTATGGAAGATTTTGTGCAAGTAGATCTTTATCCGAATGGTTTTAGCCGAATGATTGTGCCGATTGGAGTTAAATCCCACCGGGTGGCAGATCAGGAAACAATTGATCCCTATCAAACCTTCATGATGATGGAAGCAGGCATTGATCCCGAGAACTTTAAGGGCTCAGCTCAGGATGTGCGTGTCGCTATTCAAAAAGCTAAACGCGAACGTGGTGAAAAGTTCGGTCTCGATTTCTATGATAATCTGACAGACGGGCAACTCACCGATAGCTGGGCTACTGGCTTTTTTCCGAATGTTCAAATCGGCATGCACCCTGAGGGCGTCTTCCTGATGCGATTTGTGCCGCATGCCACTGACCCTGAAAGATTTTATTACGACACAATGACCATGTTCCGTTATGTTGATGACCCCGGTTACACTGTACCCGGCTGGATGGGTCTTCCTGAAGGCATGGATGTGACCGGCGCAATTCGCCCTGAGATTGAACATTTCAGCGCCGATATGGAGGCTGATCTTGGAGAGGTGCTTAATCAAGATGTGGATTTGATTGCCAGCGTCCAGCAGGGTGTTAAATCACGCGGATTTAACGGCCCGCTCTGGTGTGAGCAGGAAGACCGTATCCGTCACTTACATCGTGAAATTGATCGCTACATTAAACAGGAAATCTAAGTTGGGTTACGGAGAATATTTTTCTCCAAGGTCAAATGATTTCAACTTAAACTTCTGAATTTTCGTCGCTGACATCGGCCATTCGTTAACAAATACGACATATCTTGGAATTTTAAAATTGGATATTTGACCTTTACAATAGTCAATGATGTCCTGAGAAGAAACGTTTGCACCTGGCACCGCTTCAATGAAAACAGCTGCAACTTCGTCATATCGTTCATCTTCAATACCGACAACCTGTGAGAGAATAACACTAGGGTGAGTATTGATGTGAGACTCTATTTCAAGTGCGGCAACATTTTCGCCACCAATCTTTAACATGTCTTTCCAACGACCGAGATACGATAAATAGCCATCTTCATCTAGCGCACCTAAATCACCAGAACGATACCACCCATCATCAGTCATGGCATTCTGAGTTGCCTCTTCATCTTTATAATATCCTTCAAAAAGGGAATATCCACGTATTTGTATTTCACCTTTTTGATTTGCACCAAGCACCTCACTAGGGTTTTCAGGGTTCGAAATTCTAACTTCAATTCCTGGAAATGGCTTGCCACATGTGTTCAAACGCTTCTCCAAACTATCATCGACATCTCCATAACAAATAACGCCGCCGGCCTCTGTCATTCCAAAAGCAGAAACACCAACTCCGTGTTCGAAAGACTTATCATAAATTTCAAGAGTAGAAATTGGCGCAACATTATTGACGAGCCGAACAGAAGATAACGCCGCACCATCAAATTTTGGATGATTAATTATTTCATTTGTTAGTGTAGGGAATGCAATAAACCCAATTGTGATTTCGTCATTTATAAAAGTCTCAACAGCCTCATCAGCGCTGAAATACCTTGTTGCATACAAAGATGACATTGAACATATGGATGCTGTTAATGGTAAGATTGCCGACATATGGAAAAACGGTAAGGGGTCATACATTCGATCTTCTTCCGTCATCTGCCATCGCTCAACTTGTGCAAATCCATTACCAACAACCGACCTGTGTGATAGGCAGCATGCTTTTGGATTAGCCGTCGTCCCAGAAGTAAACATTATAAAGGCAATATCGTCACTTTTAATAATAGGCGGGTTGAAATTGCCTTTATTTAAATTTGAAAGAAATGATGTATCTGAAATATCTGAATTTGGTGGATTCTCAACAATATAAATTTTTTCCAGAACCGGGGCATCTGATAAATTTTGACTATTTTGGGTATCGTCCAAGTCAGAAAAAGCTTCATTCAATGTATTTAAAAAATTGGTTTCTTGCGCTGCACTTGTGAAAAGAAACCTAACATCACCATGGGATAGCACATACTTGAGTTCAGCTACTTTATATCTGTTATTGATTGTAACTGGAATACATCCAGCTAACATCGCACCATAAAAGATTTCTAAATATTCAATTCCGTTTGGTAAGAGAATGCCAACTTTATCTCCATTTTGTGCACCTAGATTAGTTAAGCACTCAGCTCTTTTTAAAGCCCCCTGATAAAGATCAGAAAAACTGCATTTAACCCCATCCATACTGAGACAAAGCCCGCCTGGGTTTTTTTCTGCTGCATGTTTTAGCAAGTCTATTAGTGTTGGATTATCTGATCTTGATAGCATTACAAACCTTAAAAATTTATGAACATTTAATGCTAAGGGACTTAAACCCCCTCATAACATTGCCTGGTTGACGTTCAAAATCTCCTGCGAGTTCAATTTTTTCATATCTATCTAAAAGGATATTAGCAAAAATTTCACCCTCAAGACGTGCCAATCTCGCGCCTAAGCATTGATGATGACCATAGCCAAAAGCCAGATGCTGATTAAGATTGTCCCGGTTTAAATTAAAATCCTCGGGACACTCAAAAACATCTGGATCGTGATTTCCTGCGCCAAGTGAAAACATCACCCGGTCATTTTGTAAAATAAATTTATCATCAATTGACATATCATCCTTAACAGTTCGGCAAATATTTTGAACTGGGCTCTCTAGACGCAGAGACTCCTCCAGAGCCGGTTTCAATAAGGTTCTGTCGGATTGCAAACTTTCAAACAAACCCGATATCGTACAAATTTGGTAAATAAAATTACTGAGAAAATTTGCGGTTGTTTCATGTCCAGCAGCCAAAAAGAAAACCCCGTTGGCTACAACTTCTTCGCGAGAAAGTCTCTCTCCATCTACCTCAGCGAAAACTATCTCAGTCATAAGATCACTGCCTGGATTTTTTTCTTTTTCTTCAGCCTTTAACCGAATGAAACGCGCCATTTCTATAAGTGCGTTTCTCTGTTCTTCTGAAATGTTTGTTCCCAACCTCTCAACTAATGCAGCTGACCAACGTTGGAAATCTTCCCGTCTATCGTCTGAAAATCCGAGCATACGACATATAACAGCAGCGGGCGCTGGGTAACAAACATGGTGAACAATATCAAAAGACTGTTCAGAATTATCGCATGCAATGTTGTCAAAATGCTCAACAAAAATTTTGCTTATTTCATCTTCCCAAGATTGAATAGCCTTAGGCGAAAACGACTTATACAGAAAAGCTTTCATTTTTGCATGACGTGGTGGATCAGTTCGGTTGATATCAGGGTACGTCCCCTCAGAGAATCTTCCTGCAGGGTCTACACCGTGCCGCGCATCAAAAACCTGATCATTTTTTAATGATTGAATATCATTATGATGGGTCAGGACATAATTGTCATAGCGTGGCTCTTGGTAAACACGCCCACTTTCCCTGATTTCTTTGTAAGCAGGGAAAGGGCAATCTGAAACCTCTTCAGTGAACAAATCTATATCTGATAAATTTTTACCTTTCATGTACACCTACCATTACCTAGCTGTGTAACCACCGTCTACAGGAATAACGGCGCCTGTCATCCAATTAGAATCTTCTGAAAAAAGAAAAGCTGACATATTTGAAACATCCATTTCCTGTCCAAGTCGGCGAAGGGGATAACGACTAGCCGTCTGAGATAAGCTCTCATCAACTGTAATATCACTTTTAGCGGCTTCAAGTCTCTGTTTGTAAGTTTCTCGAACAAGTTCAGTCTCAATCGTGCCGGGTGCTATCGCGTTTATTCTGATATTATATTCCCCATAATCAGAAGCCATTTGACGAGTAATTGCTGCAATTGCCCCTTTTGCGGCTGTATAGGCAACTAATTTTGGGAAACCATTCAGTGCACAAATAGAAGATTGAAACACAATATTACCTGATTTTTGAGCAATAAAATGCGGTATCACATGTTTCGCACACAACCATTTGCCAGTTAAAGAAACTTTAATGAGACGATCCCAATCTTCCAAAGAAGTCTCATGGGCTGCGCCGGTACCTGCAATACCAGCATTTGCTAACAATCCATCAATCCCATTATAGGTTTTTTCAGCCTCTGTAACCATCGCAATGATTTCAGTTTCTGAGCACATATCAGCCTGATGGTGAGATGCAACTCCGCCTCGGGAAGTGATTATATCTGAAGTTTCTTTGACGGTTTCAGGATTAACGTCAACACAAAAGACCTGCGCATCTTCTTCCGCTAATTTAATTGCTGAAGCCCTACCAAGACCTGAACCAGCACCAGTTACAATAATTGATTTTTTATTCAGCCTACCTGTCATGAAGATTTTCCATGTAATTTATTTTTATCTAATTTTTAATTAGAAGTTAAAAATCCTATATTTTCAATTATATACATCAAAACTTATATGCAAATAATCATCCTATAAGTTATTCTTATAGACGTATTTGGCCTTCAAATTATTTAATGAATTGAACATTTACGAATTTAACAAATTAACTTTCCTATAATAAAATTTAAAAAACCAATTCAAACATTTTGAATTTTATTTCCGATTGGGTTCAAACCAAATTGGAGAGGAATAGGCTCTTTCACGAATTAAAGTTGGTATTTCCGGATCTAATGAAACATCATATCTTTCTTGATCATAAGTTGACCACCGCTTAGTAGGAACTTCCAGGACTCTGGCATAATAAAAAGCCTCTTGATCAATCTTAAAATCCTTGTCAACCCAAATACCAACAAAAGTATCTAGGCCTTTACCATCAGCAGACTCCATTACAGTGAAAACTTTTTCCCCAATCTGTCCGTCTTCATCAACCCATCCCTTAATTATTTGAAATTTATCAATTTTGCTGCCTTTTGGATCTTTAGATATTTTGAAAACAAAACGAGGTTTCGCCTCACTATTTAGATTGGTAAAACTCCCCCCCATAGGAACCCCGTCTTCATATGCAGTTTTGTTAAAAAATTCTGGAGCTTCTAAGTCCTCACTTGCATAGTTCCAACCTCCAAAAAATTTAAGTAAAATTCTAGGTCCAGAGGTTGCGTATACCTCTCTTCTTTTCAAGGCATCAAAAATTGCTTCTCTGGTATTTTCCTTGGCCCAAACTGCAGTATACCCAGAAGCTGATAATCTCCAATTATCCCATAACCTGTCTCCCAAACTAGAGCTGGTTCTTTCTTCACTAGGAAGTGAGTCAACAAATTTTCCATAAAAGTTTTCATCGTCGGATGTGCTCAAAGCATTATGCGTATCGGTTCCCCCAACTAAACCAAATTTAAACGGGTTGGTGCCATATTTGTTTGATAAGACCAAACCGTTTTTTAATGCGGCGCGGGCATACTCTCCCTGAAGCATTTTTTTGTCTTTTGGTTCCATCCGAAGGTTACCCTGATCCCAAGTTTCAAAATCTGCATACTCATCTGTCGGAGAAAGATATGGATGGGCTTCAGCATCGCCTTTTACTTGGGTCACCTCGTAAAGAGGTTCCCATTTTTGTCTTTTTGCTGAATATGAAGCATCAAAATCACTTCCATCAACACGTTTATCAGAGAACATTACGCCATTGGAAACATTGCCATTATGAGGAATGGCAATTACCTGACCTCCAGTTGACTGCTCGTATTTCCCCATGAATTTCCATAAATCCTCTGGGTCAGGACTATCTAAGGCCGAGAAGGGAAGCATTTTTTGAGCCTTGGACATTCCATCCCTGTAAACGACGACTCGATGCAAATTGTCTCCATTAATCATTGACGTCCACTCAAATCCAATCAATGCTGAAAAAACACCCGGCTCATTATATCTTTCTGCAAAGTCTAATAATTTTGACCAAGCGCTCTTATTAAAATCCTCTGGCAGTAACTCAATATCTTTTTGTCTTTCAATCATTTGAACATATTCGCGTGAAATAGGCGCTTGGGTTCCTGATTGAAAATAATTCAGCCATCTCTGACCCAGAGCAGAATTCTTTAATTTTGGGTCATCCCGCTCTAGTCCCAAAAATAATCCTAGGTATTCTGCGTGATCAGAAACCAATAAAAAATCTAGTGGGGTACTTAATTGAGCCAGCTCACCATTTGGCGCCTTTACAGGTAACCCCTTGGCAAACTCATATGCCTTATCTGGGCCAAGAGCGGTATTACCAAAAGAATATGCATCAAATGAAAAATTACTATGAACATGTAAGTCACCCCAAAGGAGTACTTTTTCATAATCATTTTTACCCTCAGCTAATAAATCTTGCGGGTAAAAGATAAGTGTCAATAAAAGAGAATAAACAAATAAAGAAAAACTTTTCATTTAAAACCCTCGTGGTGACATGTGTTTATAAAAAAACGGGCCGAATAATTATATCCGGCCCGTAAATTTACAGAAACTAACTCAATTAGAATGAGTAGGCTGCCTTAACTCCATACGTCGATGGTGTGCCACCCCATGTCAATCTGGTTAGTGCATTATCTAGAGCAAAGTCGTGATATTCTTCGTCAGTAATGTTTTTACCAAATAGAGTGAGCTTCAGGCCATCACTATCACGCGTGTATGAAACACTGGCATCTAGCAGTCCATATGACTCAGTCGCAATTGCCGCAGTTCCTGTGGCATCATTAGTGAAATCATCAGTAAAGGCATATGAAACTCTGAAATCGAGCTCTGAGCCACTTGCCATTGGGACATTGTAGCTTGCGGCCACAGTATAGGTTAACTCTGGCACTCTTTCGAAATCCAACGCAGCTGCAGCAGCGGGATCAGTTACTGGATCGTAACCTGGTGTGCCGTCAGCATCAAAACCAGAGAAACTGTCATAACCTGCATCTGTGTAACCTAGCGCCCCCTCGAGAACTAAACTATCTGTAACGAAGGCTTTAGTCTCGATTTCAATACCCTCAATCGTTGCCTCTGCAGCGTTGATAAGTCTCTGGATGTTACCAGTGTCACAACCTGGAGTGCCGAGTTGACATGGCTCGAGTGCTAATTTTTGAATGTCATCATATTTAGCAGAGAAGACAGCGACATTCAAAAGCAGTTTGTCATCGTTTAGTAATGACTTGAAACCTAATTCAAAACTCTCGACTGTTTCAGGACCAGGGCGGCTATTTAAGAAAGAGTCAGTAGTGCGAGCACGAGCATCAAAGGAACCACTACGGAAACCTTCGGTGTAACTTGCATATACATTAACATCATCATTAACGAAATAAGTCAGAGCAACCTTCGGTGTGGTGTCGTCAAATTTACCACCATTAGTTAAACCGGCGTTAGCACCTTGGCATCCTGTAAAGTCAGTATTGCATGAGCCTATGGCGTTAAAGAGGACATCTTTCTCCTCCTCTGTATAACGTGCGCCAACTGTTAACTTGAGCTGATCTGTCATCATATAATCAAGCTCAGCAAATATACCCATTGTCTCATGTTCAAGTTCTGTTGCGCCAGATATATCAAGTGAGCCAATTAGACGCCTTTCGCCAACAAAGAATTCTTGATCAAAAGTACTTACACCGACCACATAACTTAATTTATCTGAAACGTTTGCAGCATACCTTAGTTCCATGGTGGTCTGTTCCTGCTCCTCATGGTTATCAGGGAAGTGGAAAATAGTAAACGGAGTTCCGTCAAAGTCTGTGCTTGAGTCGTAAGTCAGCTCTCTGTAAGAGGCTATACCCGTCAATTTACCATTCTGAGTTTGATAATTGAACTCTGCAATAAATGTATCCGTTTCAAGGTCATTGCCACCCATTAAGTTGTGATTAATCTCATAGGGATCACTAGGAGGTGTATAACCAAATAATTGAGAAAGTCTTGGGGCGGCGGTTGGGTGAACGAAATTTCTACTATTAGCTGTGCCGCTCTTATCTCTTAAGAACTCAGCCATTAGAGTTATATCCAAGTTATCACTAGGCGTAAAATAGAGCATTGGGCGGACGATAGTTAAGTCAACGTCAGGCTTAGTTCCTGAGGGACCTTCCCCTGCAAGAGTAACTGCAGCTCCACCACGAAATGTTGTTGACGCTACAGAAGGAACAATTGTCCCTCCGTTATTATCTTCCCAGTAACCATCACGGCTCCGGCTCATAAATGCAACTTTGGCAGATACCTTGCCTTCAACCAGCGGACCTTCAATACTTGCGGATACATCAAGTCGGTCATAATCACCAGCAACTATGTTAACTTTACCACCAAATTCACCTGTTGGTCGGGCTGTTCTTACAACTATCGCGCCACCAGTAACATTTCTACCAAGCAGAGTACCTTGAGGGCCTCTCAAAATCTCTACAGACTCTCTGTCAAACATATCAAGGTTTGCACCGACTGGGAAACCAAGATAGACACCATCGACGATGACACCGACTGATGGATCAAGAGATCTTGTAGTACCACTTACCCCGATACCTCTGATTAGAAAATTAGGTGTGGATGCAAAAGTAGCGGATGGGTGAAGCGTAGCGTTTGGAGCTAATCTGCCAACATCTGTAAGATCAATCGAGTCTGTAGCCTCAATTAAATCAGCATTCACTGCTGTGACACTAGTCGCGATATCCTGAACGGAAATCCCCGCGGCACGTTTCTGTGAGGTGACAACAATTTCATCAATTGCTTGAGCCTTAGCCTCACTATACATTGCTCCGGCAAACGCAGTCATTAAAACTGATGCGGATACCAGAACCTTTTTTAATGGTAATTTAGTTATCATTTTCCCCTCCGAAATAAATTACTTACCTAAAAATATTTAACAACTTTGATGCACAAGCAACTGAAAAATGCCTTCCTTATAAGTAACCTATCGCTTATAAGGAAAACTTATATAGTATATTTAATTATTACTTTGAAAGCCAACAAAAGCGTCTCTTTCCAAAGCAAGGCTTTCAACCATCTCCAATTCAATGGGCGACAGTATTGCATTAGACCTGGTGACTAGCTTTATTTTTAAAGTTAAATCAAAATCATCTATTTCTAATACTTTTAACAGACCTTGGTTAACTTCATTACTAAAAAATTTTTCAGGTGACATAATCAAGTAGTCTGTCTCAGAAACTATGGGTACTGCAAGCTTTACACTTTCTAAATTCCCTGCAGGAAAGTTTTTTTCAAGCTTATCGATTTGCTGCTGAGTTTCCAGTCTGTCAAAGATATATTTTTTAGAACTAACAGTATGATATGTAATAACTGGATATTCAATTAGGTTAACACATTTAATGTTATCAAGCGTTGTTAGCGGATGATCAACGCGGGCATAAAAGTTTACCTTCAAATTGATAAAATCTTCTTGAGTAATTTCTTCGTCAACTGCATCAAGATGATTAGCAGTTATAAAAAAATTAATCTCTTGTCGGAGCAGCTTTTCCCTGAGTTCATACCAATATCCGCTGATAAAATTGGGATAGACTTCTTGATTTTTACTGCAAAAACTTTTTAAAGCGCCAGGCAAAATACTCTCAGCTACAATATTTCCAACACCAAAAACAACACTGCCTGTATTTTTTTTGTTATACTTTTGAGCCGGAACAAAACATCGTCGACATTTTTAACTATATTGCCACCCTCGTTAGATAAGAAATCACTATAAATATTAGAACGAACCATGCCGTTCGTATCACGATAGAAAAGATTCAGATCAAGCTTTTCCTCAAGTTTTGAAATAGCCATGCTTAAAGCTGGCTGTGAAATTCCAGCGTGTTTTGCGGCTTGACTAAAATTTTTATGTTTATTTAAAAGCGTTACGTATTTTAGCTCTTTAAGAGTAATCATAATATAAATCTATTTATTGGCTCTGGGCCTATCAAGTATAAAAACTAAAATCCAAAATCACAAAATTTATTCCAAATGAGACTTGCAAGTTACAATATTTTGTTGGAGTTTTGATTTCCTTTTTGATTATGAAAGTACCTTACATGTCATATGAAGCTGAAAATCAATCAAGCAATAGATTTTATACATGGTCGTTATTAGCACTCTTTACTCTGACTTACACATTTTCATTTGTTGATAGGCAGGTCATAAACCTCCTTGTTGAGCCTATTAAAAATGATATGGACCTCTCAGATGTTCAAATTAGCTATCTTCAGGGTTTGATTTTTGTAATCCCATATGTGCTTTTGAGCATACCAATTGGCAGACTGGTAGATGTATTTTCGAGAATTTATGTAATCATCGGAGGTATACTAGTCTGGAGCTTTGCGACTATTGCTGCTGGTCTCTCAGGAAATTATACGCAACTTGCATTGGCAAGAGGTTTTGTTGGCGCTGGAGAGGCTGCGCTTACTCCGGCAGTTTGGTCGATGTTCCCTGACATCTTTAATAAAAATCAATTAGCATTGGCGATGAGTATTTTTTCAATGGCACCTTATCTTGGAGCTGGAATTGCATTAATAGCGGGCGCGCAAGTTATTGAAATTTCTCAATCCTCACCACCTCTTGAAATACCTGTATTCGGCATCCTACAACCTTGGCAAGTAACGCTCATAATCTGTGGAGCCCCGGGAATAATATTTGCTTTAATTTACGCGTGTATTAAAGAACCAAAAAGAACTGCCTCAGCAACCGAGACAGATGATGCAATGCCATTATCAGAAGCTTTAAGTTTCATGAAGAAAAACTGGAAGGTCTATTTAGCTTTCTTAGGTGGTTCGCCGTTTATGATTATTCTGCTTTACAGTATTCAAGCATGGTCCCCAACTCTGTTAATTCGTATTCACGAGTGGGATATTTCAGATGCGGGCCGAATTTATGGCCTTGTGGCTTTAGTAACCGGCAGTCTTGGCGTTTTGTCCTCACCCTTAGTTGCAAGAATAATGAAGCATTTTAATCTGAAGGGTTATCCTTTATTGATGCTCATGATGAGTACCACTCTTACTGCAATGTTTTTATTTATTGCCGGACAACAGAGTGATGGAATGAACTGCTTAATATTCTTAGCGCTTGCAAGTTTTTTTGTTACCATACCACTCCCGCAGTTAGCAGTTACACTTCAAACCATATCCCCTAATAAAATGCGAGGAATGGTTGCTGGTATCTTTGTTGTAACTGGCAATGTCATGGGCATGGGTTTAGGCCCAACATTCGTTGCGTTCTTTACAGAGAATATTTTTCAGGATCCAATGAGTGTCGGCTTATCAATGGGGTTGCTTGGTCTTTTCTCGGCGCCAATTGCATTGATTATCTATATTAATGGCTATAAAGACCTTATCGCCATCACCGCAAAAGAAAGCTAATGAAATTATGTGTCATCGGCGGAACTGGCCAGCAAGGCTATCAACAAGTTCTCGCCGCTCTGGAGCAAGGCTATGAGGTGGCAGCCATTGGCCAGTCACGTACATTAAGCCGTGAGGCAAAATTAAAAAACGAAAATCTTAGCTGGAAAAAAGCTGACCTCGCCAACAACAAATCGGACATCATTCTCGCTTTGCAGGCAGTGGATTATGTTTTAATCAATATGCCCTCATCCTCCTTTAACGATGAGAACAAACTGCTCAGCATGTTTGATAACCTCCTCACTGCTTGCGATATAGCAGCACCTAAAAAAATCATCTTTAACACCAGCATGTATGTTGCAGAAGGGGATATAGAATTTCAGGCACCCCGCGTTCGACGGGAAATGATTAATCGGCTGCAGCAATCACAGCACTCTAATGTGACGGTCAAGCCAGTCATCTATATGGATAACCTGCTCGCCGCATGGACACGACCTGGCATTACAGAACGGAATGTTTTTCGTTATCCGCATCACGAAAAACTTGAGGTCTCATGGATTTGCCTTCGTGATGTCGCTCATATAATGCTGGCTCTAACAGATAATAATGAATTTGACGGTCAAGAAATTACTATTGGAGGCCCTGAAGCTCTCAAAGGGCACGATATTGCGCGACATCTTTCAAAATCGCTAAGTCTTAACATTGAGTTTCAATCCATGCCTATTCCAGAATTTGGAAAAATTATGGCTGGTTTATTCGCTGATAAGAACTCTTTTGATGCAAAGAAAATATCCGATGAATTGGTGAAAGTATACACTTGGTATAACTCATCTCCACTTGAACCTTTCAAGGTAGACATGCAACCACTAATTGATAAATTGGATATTGAGTTAACTTATTTTTCAGAGTGGATACAAAAAGTAGACTGGGAAACAGATGATTAATATCGGGAATATCGTTACCAAACAGGCAAATTTAAAAGCCAATAAACTGGCGGTTTACGACCAACCTAATGACAAAAGAGTTTCCTTCTCTGAACTCAATAATATGGTCAATAAAATTGCCAATACCTTCCTCGCATCAGCTGTTGGTAAAGGGGACAGGGTCTCCATTCTATCACAAAACTGCGTTGAATATTTTGCACTTTTTTTTGCTTGCGCCAAAACCGGCGCCATTCTGCAAACGCTCAACTGGCGGTTAGCGGATCAGGAAATTTCAAAAATCATGTCTAATGGTGACCCGAAAGTCTTTATCTATCAGGGACAGTTTTCTGACACCGCTGAGTATCTCAAAAGCACAGAAAATAATGTGACGCATTGGCTGGGATTTGGTCCGGAGTCAGACAATTCGTTCTATACAACAATCGAACCAGCCAGCACTCATGAACCAAAGCCTGACTGGACCGTCGGTGGCGAAGACCCACTTTTTATTCTTTATACTGGTGGCACAACAGGCGAGTCGAAAGGCGCGCTTCATTCGCATCTCTCTGCCTATTTCGGCATGCTAAACCAG
Organism: Candidatus Micropelagos thuwalensis; assembly: GCF_000469155.1. Classification (NCBI taxonomy): domain Bacteria; kingdom Pseudomonadati; phylum Pseudomonadota; class Alphaproteobacteria; genus Candidatus Micropelagius; species Candidatus Micropelagius thuwalensis. The sequence goes on from NZ_AWXE01000004.1 coordinate 517,917, forward strand.
ACTGTTGCCGAAGGCATTGGCCCTAATAGCGTTTACATGCTCACCGGTCAGATGTTCCATATTCCCGTTTTGCTTGCTGTAAATTACACCGCGCATGGATGCCCAGTCGTGTTAATGAATTTCGATGCCGAACTTGCGTTGCGCCTGATTGAGACTGAGCGTGTTTCCGGCTTTCTTGGCATTACAACAATGCTGAACTGGATGATGGCGGTTGAAGGCTTCGAGAAATACGATTTGTCGAGCCTACAATGTGTGCAATATGGCGGCGGCCCCATGCCGTCACGTGTCATCAAGGAAGTGGTTGAGAAACTGCCTTGTCGCATCATTCAGGGTTATGGTCAAACGGAAGGGACGACAATGACCTTCCTCTCTCATGAAGATCACATTAAGGCAGTTGTGAATGGTGAAAATTCAGAACGCTTGCTGTCTTGTGGACGCGAAGGGTTTGTAACAACAGTGCGTGTGGTTGACGAACTAGGAAATGATGTACCGCTAGACGGGGAAACACCCGGAGAGATTATCGTTAGATCGCCAGCAAATATGCTTGGATATTATCAACGCGATGACCTAACCGCCAATACAATCAAAGATGGCTGGATGTGGACCGGCGATATTGCGACCATGGATGGTGAGCATTATGTATTTATAAAAGACCGGGCTAAAGATATGATTATCTCAGGCGGTGAAAATATTTATTCTGTTCAGGTCGAGGAGGCAATTTGTAAACATCCCGCAGTTCTCGAAACAGCTGTGATCGGTATACCCGATGATGAGTGGGGCGAGTCAGTTAAAGCTTATGTTGTGTTGAAACCAGATACAAAAGCTACCGAGCAGGAAATAATTGATGAGGCTAAAAAGAACTTGGCCTCATACCAGAAACCTAAATTTGTGGAGTTTATAGATGAACTCCCTAAAGCGCCTACTGGGAAAATTTTAAAACGTATTCTGCGTGAGCAGAATTAATTTGGGAGGATAAAATGACGACACCTAGAGAATTGGTTAACAGTTTTTACGAGTCAATCATTAAGGGGGACATGGAATTATACCAATCCATTATTCATGATGATTATGAAGTATCAGTTCCAGCGAACAGAGGAGTCCTCAGCGGCACTTATGGACGTGAGAAAGTTTTAAATGAAGTCTTCCCAACTGTTGTCGGCAAACTTAACCTTGAAGATTTCACCTTCTGTAAAAATTTTAAAATCATGTGTGAAGACGAGAACTGGATTGTCGTGATCTGCGAAGCTGAAGGCACATCTATCAGTGGTGAGCGTTATGACCAAACCTACGCACATTTGTTTAGTTTTCAGGATGAAAAAATCAGGCGGCTTATCGAGTTTCAGGATACAGCTTTGGCAGATCGTGCTTTATGGGGAAATGATACACCATTCGTTGAGCCTGATAAGCCCTTTACATACTAATAACAGATATATCAATACAGAGTAGGTTCGTCTGGACGTAAACCCAAATACCAATCCACATATTCATGGAAATATTGGTTGCCCCTTTCATTTTGGCCAAAAATGATGGTGTCATGCGCTCCAGACTCCAAGCCAGTTTGTATGTGATTACCTATCCAATAATCTTCATCACGCACAACCTTGTAGAGAAATTCCATCATCCCTTCCAGCGCGTGTTGTGACTCAGCGTCTGGTGGGGGCTGACGCGTAAAGTAATTTAAAATAGTAATATTTTGATCTGGTGTTGGGCCCGGGAAAAGCTGGGCCAGTTGGGTGATCTTATTGGCTACAAAAACTGATACATTTGGAAAAAGTATACGGATAAAATCATAACCCTTATGTTCCATATCCCCCCATTTTTCAGGCGAAACAGGGTTTAAATGCTTACTAATATTTACTTGCGGGAACCCAATCCGCAGATGAGGGCCAAATGCCTGGTAATGCGCGATATTTGAAGGCGTACGCGGGGCAACTGTTTTGGGGTGCAAAGCCGCAAAATGATAGGCCTCCATATAACCATCAAAGGCAATTTTCCAATTCGCACCAGTGAGAACACGGCTACCGAGAAAATGCCAGCCAGCAAATCCAAGTTCCTCAAAATCATCTAGAAAACCTTTAAAAAAATCATCAAGATTAAATGCCTGTCCGGGCGTAAGGCAGACAAATATCAGCCCATTCTTTTCTTCACAAGAAAGCTCTGTTAGCCCCTTAGCAGATTTGTCTATATCCCCAAAAGTGTGAGCATCAGCCACACCGATCAGCTTGCCATCAAGGTCATAAGTCCATCCGTGATATTTACAACTCATGCGCCGCACATGCCCGCACCCCTCTGCAACAATCGGAGCACCGCGATGTGCGCATACATTCAAGAAGGCGCGCACTATATTATCCTTACCGCGCACCATTAGCACCGGCTTGCCGAGCATATCCGCAGCCTTATAGGCACCAATCTCTTTCAGTTCCGCAGTCGTGGCAAGACATAGTGGGAGCTTCTCAAAAATTTCTGACATTTCATTTTCCCACCTATCGGCATCCGTAAATATTGACGTCGGCAGGGTAATGATTTTATCCGTCTGAAACGTTTTACCATTCTCAACATAATCAAGCATGGCCTTCGCAGACTCGGCATAGGATTTTCTCGTTTTAATTTTGACGTTATCCATATCAGACATTTATTAATAAGCCTCTAACACCTGAGCTGTATAAAGCTCTTCTCCGTGATCGTTATAAACCGCCAAGCGGTCCCCGTCATCATCTCTGACACCTTGAACATGGAGTGTCTGGTTGACCGTAGCTGAGCCATTACACCGTAAATTAATATGTTTGAGTGTTTTACCAGGATTATTCTGTTGCCAGCAATTAAGAACGATGCTGGTTTGAATAGGCCCATGAACGACTTGATCCGGATAGGCTTCAACTTGTTGGGCATGTTGCGGATCAAAATGAATCCGGTGTGCGTTAAAGGTAATCGCAGAAAATCTGAACAGCTGATGCGGAGAAAAACTGACGCTCTGTGCGTAATCACATGGCGGACGCGACGCTAAGGATTTCTCTGAAACATCTGCCGACTCTGACCGCTCAGGTAAATATATAAGCGTAAGCGCCTCACTCAAACAATGCACCCCATCAACATAATAATCATTCACCAAATCAACTAATGTCATCTCCCCCAAGGAGCCTGATTTATTTTTCTGATCGATGATTTTGGTAGTCCTGCTGACCTTGTCACCAATACGCAGTGGATTGATAAATTTTAGGCTCCCACCGCCCCAAACCCGTCGAGGTAAGTCAATAAATGGCAGTGCCTCATCTTCATAAGCCAAGCCATCCGGGCGAAGCTGGTCGTTCCTTATAAGATCAAGACAAAGCATGAGATAACTATTTAATGGGGACGGTGCGCCAGTCTCGAGCCCATTTTCGGGAACGGCCCAGTCCATAGTTGTATACATGCGCGCGACCATGCTGGCCGTTAAAACATCATCTGTTTTTACAGATAAACTTTGAGACACGACAGGCGCTAGACTTTCGCTAAGAAACCACCGTCAATGGTAATACCTTGACCGGTTATAAATGACGCTTCTTCAGATGCTAAAAACAGCGCTCCATTTGCAATATCTTCAGGCATGCCCATGCGAGGAAGAACTGAAAAACTTTCAAACAACTCTTTCGTCTCCGGGTCATCCATAAGCGGACGCGTCATACCCGTCAGAATCGCGCCGGGGCTAATATAATTTGCTGTAATTTCGTCTGGGCCGAGTTCAACAGCCATAGTTTTTGTCAGACCCGCAATGGCGTGTTTAGAGGCCGCGTAAGCAGAGAGTCCTGGAGCCACGACATAAGCATTAATAGATGCAATATTGATGATTCTACCGCCGCCCCGCTTTCGCATTTCAGGAATAACACGTCGACAAAGTCGGAACACCGCATTGAGATTCACATCTAGAGTGCGTTCCCAATTATCATCCCGCATAATTTCAGTGTTCTCATATTCTACAACACCCGCGCAATTGACAAGGATATCTGCGGCGCCAAAAGCCGAAAGCGTCTCGCCGATAATTTTTTCATCCGCATCATCATCGGTAACATCAATATCCAACAGCTTGATGGAGTTCGTCCCGCTACCATGGGCTTCTTTCAACTTCTCGGCATTCAAATCGACACCAAGAACTTGCGCACCTTCGGCAGCGAAGAGTTTTACAATCGCCTCACCCATTCCGTCTGCTGCACCCGAAACTATTGCAACTTTATCTTTCAGTCTTTCCATACTCTATATCCTGCCAGTTATTTAAATTTTAGGCATTGGTTTTGAAGAGTCATTCGCCATATACCATGCCAGACATTCATGAAAAAACTGATTTCCTCTTTCGTTTTTACCTAGAACAATCTCGCTATGCGCGCCGGATTGAAGACCTTTTTGAATGAGATCGCCAATCATATAATCCTCTTCTTCCACCACCTGACGAAGCCAGTCCATCATACCCTCAAGGCCTTCACGGTCCGCATCATCTTTGGGCGGCTCATTTCTGAAAAACATCAGCACCGTTCGGTTCTGGTCAACGGTCGGCCCGGGAAAGAGTTGTGCAACCTGCGTAATTTCAGGCGCTAGAAATATCGACACATTCGGGAACAGGATACGTACAAAGTCATACCCATTATTTTCCATCTCGCCCCATTTTTCTTTCGGCGCTGCGCCGAGCTTTTCTTTAATTCCCGTTTGTGCAAAACCAATGCGCATATGCGGTCCAAAATTCTCATAATGTGTCAAATTGGAATAGGTGCGTGGGTGTATACTTTCTGGATGAAGTGAGGAGAAATGATACCCCTCCAAATAACCGTCAAAAGCAATCTTCCAATTCGCACCGGTAATGACTCTTTGTCCGATATAGGCCCAGTCCTTAAAATTATAATATTCAAGATCATCCAGCATGCCATCTAAGAACCCGTCAAGATTCATTTCAGCACCCGGCGTTAAAGACACAAAAATGAGCCCAGATTTTTCTTCACAAGGCAGGGCGGTCAAGCCACGTGTTGATTTATCAATATCGCCAAATGTGTGCGCCTCTGCGACACCCATCAATTTACCGTCATTCGTGTAGGTCCAACCATGGTATTTACAGGTAAAGCGGGATTTATGCCCACACCCCTCTTCAGCAACAGGGGCGCCACGATGCGCACAAACATTCAAAAACGCATGCACTTGACCCTCTTTGTCACGTGTAATCAGAATTGGAAGCCCAACAGCTTCCATTGCTTTATAATTCCCCGGTTTGGGCAGTTCAGCACTTGCGGCTAGTGCAAGCGGGAGTTTTTTGAAAACCGCATCCATTTCTTTTTGCCACAAATCTGCATCTGTATAGACACCAGAGGGGACAGTCGTGATTTTGTCCGTCTGAAAAGTTTCCCCGTTTTCAGCGTAATCAAGTAAAGTTTCGGCAATTTGAGCCAGATCTTCGCGCATAGATAACCCTCCCTATTTGCATTATCCAACCATTCTGGATTAATTCATCAAACTGAGACTATTAATAGGTTTTCATAATTTAACCTTAAAGCAAAATATGTATACAGAAATTCAAGGAAGATAGGGTCAAAATAATGGACAATTCCACCCGCTGGCGTGAAGCCAAAGAGCGCGCAAGTCATCTACAAAAATATAAAGGCAGTTCAGTGTGGTGCGATGAAACCATCGGGCAAATGGCAAAACGACTAGCGGAAGAAAACCCCGGCACCTCTGTTTTTCCCAATATTGACGGCGACTGGTCATATAAACGCATTTATGAAGATGCACTTGCTCTTGCCCGTGGCCTTAATAAAGCAGGCGTTAAACCGGATGATGTGATCAGCTTTCAGACACCCAACTGGCCTGAGGCGGCAATCATTAATGTCGCTGCCGCGCTTGGTGGATTCGTTATCAGTCCGATTGTGATTATTTACCGGCATGCGGAAGTCCGCCACATGTTGCAAGACAGCCGTTCTAAAGTGATGTTTATTTGTGAAAGCTTCAATAAATATGACTTCGCGGGCATGATGGAAGATATTCGTTCAGAATGTCCTGATCTGCTCCATGTATCCCATGTGCGCTCCGATAAACCCGGAAATCTGCAGGAGATGATTGAGGCTGGTCGTGACCTCGATACAGTTCTGCAAACCCCAGACCCTGATGATGTTAAATTACTGCTGTATACCTCAGGCACAACAGGCCGACCAAAAGCGGTTTTACACAGCCATAATACTCTAGCACGGGCTTCATTTTGTGCACGCGATCACTGGGGCATGAAACCCGGTGCACATATTTTAATGCCATCCCCCGTTTCACATGTTAGCGGCTATGCCAATGGGCTGGAGCTCCCTTTTCTATGTGACACACGAACTGTGCTCATGGAAAGCTGGAACGCTGAAAAAGCAGTCGAGCTCATCGAAACTTTTGGTGTTGCCGGCACAGTTGCCGCCACGCCTTTCCTGCAAGAATTATCCCGTCTCTCGGAGGAAAAGGGTACCAATTTGCCCAGTCTGAAATATTTTGCCTGTGGCGGGGCAGCGGTGCCGTCAGAGATTGTTTATTCTGCCAATCGTCAATTCGCTGAAACTTGCTGTTTTAGGGTGTTTGGCAGTTCCGAAGCCCCGCTGGTGACACTCGGCTATCAGGGTGAAGCCAATGCAGATCTTGCCGCAACAACCGATGGCGAAGCAGTGGATTATGAAATTCGGATTGTTGACGATAATGGGAACGCTATCGCGCCTAACGCAGATGGGGAAGTAACGGATGGCGAGATTGAAGTCAGAGGTCCAGCTATGATGATTGGCTACGCTGATGCTGGTGATACGGCAGGTGCAATCACACCGGATGGGTTTTTTAAAACCGGCGATATCGGCTTTATTAATAGTAAAGGCGCACTCTGTATTTCAGGGCGTAAGAAAGATCTCATTATTCGCGGCGGAGAGAATATCAGCGCCAAAGAAATTGAGGATGTATTACATCTCAGTGCCGCCGTGCAGGAAGCTGCCGTCGTATCTATGCCTCACGAGAGACTAGGTGAAGGTGTTTGCGCCTTTGTGATTTTGACAGACACTGCACCAGATGATTCCGATGACGTTATAGAAAAATTGCTGGAACAGATGGCCGAGTCCGGCCTTGCCAAACAAAAGCGTCCTGAGAAATTCATCTTTGTTGATGACTTCCCAAGGACAGCTTCCGGCAAAATCAGAAAAGATATGCTCAGAGAAAAGGCTAAAGCGAATGATTAGGACTGCATATGTTTGGCGACGCTCTCTTGAATGTCCTTGCTCGTCGGGTTACCTCGCAAACATAGACCGCCATTAACCTGAAGGTTTTCACCGGTCATGTAACATTCATCACTCGACAGCCAGACAGCCGCGGCGGCAATATCTTCAGACGTATTAATACGCCCCAGCGGATACCCTTTATCAAAGGCTTCAAAAATACCCGGGGTTTCCTTGGCAGCCGCCGTCATGGGCGTGTCAGTGAGACCCGGTGAGATAGAATTGGCTCTTATGCCTTTTTCCCCAAATTCATGCGCGATACATCTGATCACATGATCGGTGCCGGCTTTCGTCCCCATATAGGCCGCATGGTCATTGAGCATAATTTTTGCCGTTGCAGAGCTAATCTGGATAAGCGACCCACCTTTACCCATTACTTCTAGCATGGCCTGATAGAAGAAAAACGGCCCGATATATTGCAGTTTTGTCATTTTTTCGAGATCTTCTTCAGTATTTTCGAGGAAGGGTTTCAACAATCCCCAGCCGGTAGAATTAATGGCAATATCAACCTTACCCATTTTCTCAACAGCGCTTGCAGCGAGGGCAAAAACTTGCTCACGGTTGGTAATATCACACAGCGCGTAATGCCCGCCAATCTCGACTGAAATATCTTGAAGAATGTCTTCATTTCTACCAGCCACTAAAACCTTGGCACCTTCAGCAACAAAGCGGCGCGCCATGACCTGACCCATATTATCCTTGCTGGCAGCGCCAAGTATAACGGCGCATTTTCCATCTAGTCTGCCCATAATCCCCTCCTGAAAAACTTCATCTTTCATTTATATCATATCAATAGCATGGCGGTGTCGGCTGGCTATCAACAACTAGCGTGATTACTAGGTATAAAATTCATAGCAAGAGGTTAGCCTGTCCCAAACAAATACGGGGGTTAACATGGATCTTGGTCTTAAAGGAATGAAAGTTATTCTTACTGGCGGCAGCCGCGGTATCGGGCGTGCCGCGCTGGAAATTTTTGCAGCTGAGGGCTGTGATATCGGGTTCTTTTCCCGAAATGCAGAGCAAGTTGCCGAGACAGTCGAAAGCCTTTCAAAGCATGGTGGCAAAGTTATTGGCGAAACCTTTGACATGGATAATTTCGACGACTATCCGGCTTGGCTGACGAAGACCGCTGATGCATTAGGCGGATGTGATATTTTCATTCCCAATGTCAGCGCATCAGGCGCGGGGGCTACCGACGACTGGGACAAATGTGTGCAATATGACCTCAAAGGTACTGCCATTGGCGCAGGGGCACTCGAACCATATCTGGAAAAATCCGATAATGGCTCTATTGTGGTGATGTCTAGCACTGCAGGCGCAGAAACATTCCTCGTGCCACAACCTTATAATGCCATTAAGGGTGCTTTGATGACTTACACAAAACAGCTGTCACAGCATTTGGGGCCGAAGCATATTCGCGTAAATGCAGTCTCTCCTGGACCAATTAAATTCCCCGGCGGTAATTGGGAAACGATTGAAACAGCTATGCCGGAGCTTTATGACGCAACCGTCGGGCAAATGGCGCTTGGTCGCTTCGGTAGCCCCGAAGATGTTGCAAAAGCTGTCGTGTTTCTCGCCAGTCCGGCCTCATCCTATACAACCGGAACAAATATTGTCGTGGATGGCGGTTACACTAAAAGAGTACAATTCTAGTCTGTATTCAGGGTTGCACCATTGCACCACCATCGACATAGATGCCGTGACCACTCATAAAGCGCGCATCATCGCTCACCAAAAAGGCAATGACATCGGCTATATCCTGCGGTTGGCCGAGTCTGCCGAGTGGCGCTTTTTCAGACCAGAAGGTTTTATATTCCGGCATATCGTTAAACGCCGGTGCGGTCATCGGGGTTTCAATCGCGCCAGGCTGAACACAATTTACGGTAATGCCATACCCCCCCAATTCAGTTGCCAGCGCACGACTTAATCCGAGCAGGCCGTGTTTCGATGCGGTATATGCCGTGAGCCCAGGGCCTGCAAATTCAGACATGACCGACCCGATGGTGACAACCCGTCCGGCTTGAGACTCCTTCAATAATGACGTGGCATCGCGCACCAGTCGGAACACAGCTGTCAAATTCACAGCAAGATTATTGTCCCAGACCTCATCACTGGTTTCTTCAAGCGACAAAAACTTACTTATGCCAGCACAGGTAACAAGAATATCCAATTTCCCATATTTGTGCCGAACTGCATCAAGAATTTCTGTGTTTGCACCGTCGGCTGTGACATCAAGCAGAAGGTCAGCATCGCCTTTCCGGTCAACCCGCAAAACCTTCGCGCCGTCTGCTGCTAACCGCGCCGCCGTTTGCGCGCCAATGCCCGATGCACCACCGGTCACGACAGCAATGCGTCCATTCAACCTATCTGAAGTCTGTGCGCTCAAAAATCTGCTCCTGCTGTATTTGGTCTTGCGCCTTAGTCAGGCCTGCTAGTCGGGGCTAACGTCCAAAATAAGCTTGCCCGTATTTTGACCACTGAATAATTTCATGAAGACCTCATATGAATTTTCAATGCCGCTTTCTATATGCTCATCAAACTTCACCTTACCGTCTGCAATCCAGCTTGCGACTTCCGCACCACCTTCCGCAAATCGCGGGGCATAGTCCCTGATAAGAAACCCTTTAACGGTTGTCTGTTTGACAATGGTCTGCCACAAATTACGCGCACCTTTTGGTTCAGTATTATATTCACTGATAAGCCCACATAAAATAACACGCGAATATTCGTTCAGATTCATCAATCCAGCATCGAGAATATCACCCCCGACATTTTCAAAAATAATATCCACGCCATCCGGGGCGGCTTCGCCAATCTCTTTTGTTAGTGTATCGACATCCTTGCCGCGGTAATCCACCGCCGCGTCAAAACCATAATCCTCAATGAGGCGACGGCATTTTTCAGCCCCGCCCGCAATGCCTACAGCGCGGCAGCCTTTAATTTTTGCAATCTGCCCGACCATGGAGCCAACAGCGCCCGCCGCGCCAGACACCAGAACTGTTTCACCCTCTTTGGGTTGCCCTGCATCCTGCAAACCGAAATAAGCTGTCAGACCAACCGCACCCAGGGCAGAAAGAAAAATGCTGGGCGAGGGAACAATATCGACATCAATCGGCGACGTAAAACCGCCAGGGAGAACCAACGAATATTCCTCTACTTTGTTAAGCCCAAGCACCCATTGCCCTTCGGTAAATTCCGGATTCTTTGACTTATAAACCCTGCCTACAGTTGTGGCGCGGACGGCATCATCCAATTCAACCGGTGGCATGTATGACGGGGCATCATCTAGCCAGCCCCGCATTGCGGGGTCTATGGAAATAAAATGATTGCGGACAACAAACGCCCCTTCCTCAGGCTCGGGAATAGGGGTTTCCAGCAACTCAAAATCATCCAGTTTTGGTTCCCCAATAGGGCGTTTTTTGAGAATAAATCTTCGGTTCGTCATCTCTGTGTCTCCTCGTATCAGTCGCCATAATCGCATAGACCACCCTTGTCGCAACTAACAATTAACAGAGTATGCCATTCCAAATTGGCAGTTATGCTATGGTTATGAAAATAAAGAAAACGACGTTACAGGTATTTCAATTATGACACGGTGTTGGCAAATAACGGCCCATCCAAGGGGTCGACCTCTGGAGAATAGCGACTTCGAATTAGTTGAAATAGGCCAACCCCAGCCCGGCGCAGGTGAGGCTTTGCTTAAAACGCTCTGGCTTGGTTTTGATCCCGCCCAAAAGGGTTGGATGGAGAATGTCGCGGATTACGTCGCACCCATGCAAATCGGCGATATTATGCGCGGCACAGGTATTGGCGAGGTTATTGAAAGCAATAATCCCGATATGCCGGTTGGCAGCCTATGGTCAGGTATGACCGGTTGGACGGAACATTTTGTTACTGACGGGAAGGGATTCGATGCTGTCGAGAGCGAGTTGGAGCCAACCGCCAGTCTTTCTGTTTTGGGTCTAACAGGCATGACCGCTTGGTGTGGCCTGTTCAAGATTGGCAAGCCTATCGCAGGAGATACAATTGTAGTTTCCGGCGCCGCAGGCGCAACCGGTTCGATTGTTGGACAACTAGCAAAATTAATGCAGTGCCGTGTGATAGGCATTGCCGGTGGCGCAGAAAAATGTGCTTGGCTTCAGGAAGAAGCAGGTTTCGACGCAGCCATTGATTATAAAAACGAAAATGTCAAAGAGCGCTTGCGCGAACTTGCACCGAAAGGCGCGAATATTGTCTACGACAATGTGGGCGGAAAGATTTTAGACGATATGCTGGCAAATATTGCCACCCATGCGCGCATCGTTGTGTGTGGCGGGATTAGCCGTTATGAGACGGGCGACATGCCCGCCGGACCACAGAATTATTTTAATTTAATCTTCCGACGTGCCACCATGGCGGGGTTTATTGTTCTTGACTATATAAGCGAGTTTCCGACTATCCGGAAACGCATGGTGCAACTGATTAAAGACGGTAAATTAACATGGCAGGAAGATTGCCAATCTGGGTTTGAAGCAGCACCAGAAACACTTAACCGCCTTTATAAGGGATTAAATAAAGGGAAACAGATTTTAAAAATCTGATTTAAATTTTTGGGATAAAGGGAGATGATGATGAACCAACTTGAAAATAAAGTAGCCTTGATTACCGGTGGCGCATCCCGCCCTGGATTGGGGAGTGCCATAGCAGACAAATTTGCAGCAGAAGGTGCTTTTGTGTTTCTGACAGATATTGATGAAAGTGGATGTGACGCCTCGCTTGATGTGATTAAGAATAATGGCGGGCAAGGCGCAGCGCTTAAACACAACGTTACAGACGAAAAAGACTGGGACAATGTTTTCGCAGCCATCAAGGAACAAAAAGGCCAACTCGATATTCTGGTTAATAATGCCGGCATCTCACAACTTGGCACGATTGATTCAGCGACTTCAGAAGAATATTTGCGTGTCATGGACACCAATATGCACAGCGTATTCTACGGCACCAAAAGAGCTGTCGCGATGATGCGTGAAACCGGTAATGGCGGGAATATTATCAATATTTCTTCAATCTCAGGCATAGTCGGCATCCCTGGCAATGTGGCTTATAGTGCCGCCAAAGCTGGGGTAAGGCTTATGACAAAAACTGTTGCCATGGAAACCGCAAAAGAAAATATACGTGTGAACTCCATTCACCCCGGACTGATTGACACAAATTTGCTTGCCGGCGCAAAACAGGAAAATGCTGAAAACTGGGATATGTTTGTCCAAGCTATTCCAATGGGTCGATTGGGCGAGCCGGAAGATGTCGCAAATTGCGCATTGTTTCTTGCGAGTGATCAGGGAAAATATATTACCGGCGCAGAGCTTATCGTGGATGGTGGCGTTACAGCAATGTAAGCCTTTATGGGCGTGACTATGGTTAAGCTTTAAAAAAGTTTAACCAGTGTCTTGCCGATATTACCGCCGGTGAACAGCTTCGTATAAGCAGCCAGCATATTATCCAATCCATCCGTCACATCGAATGGCATGTTTAGCTTGCCGGCAAGATATTGTTCCTTCAGCGCCTCGGTCAGCCGTGGGCCTTGATCTGCAAAATCCGGGGAGAAGAAGCCTTTGACCGTCAATCGCTTCATCAAAATCTGATCAAATCTGGCAGGGTGTGTCGGCTGACCAGAATATTCAGCGATCAAGCCGCTAATCGCAATCCGTCCATAATTCGCCATATTCGGGAAAACCGCATCCAGTTGTGGCCCACCGACATTATCGAAATAAACATCAATACCGCCTTCAATCTGGGCAAGACGCTCCTCCACATTTTCAGATTTATAGTCAATGGCAGTAATGCCGAATTCTTTTTCCAGAAAAGCACATTTATTTGCACCGCCTGCCGTGCCGTAAACATGACACCCAAGATTTTTGGCAATCTGGCATGCCACCATGCCAGCAGCCCCGCCGGCAGCAGATACAAGCACATTTTCACCCGCTTTGGCTTCGCCGGTTTCCATAATGCCCCACATGCCAGTCCAGCCCGTAAAGCCAAGGACACCCAAATGCTGACGAATATCATCGATGGATTTATCCAGTTTCATAAGCCCAGAAAGTTCCGCCGTTACCACAGAATAATCAGCCCATTGTCCAAAGCCACGCACTAAATCGCCTTCCACAAAGTTTGGATCAGACGAAGCAATCACTTCCCCAACGCCCAGCCCCACCATAGGTATGTTCAAATCAAGCGGCGGCTGGTAGCCGTCTTCACGCCCGGTAATCCACATACGCGTTCCGGCATCGAGAGAAAGATATTGGTTTTTGACAATAACTTGCCCATCCACAGGGGCGACGAGTGGTGTTTCCTCCAGCGTAAAGGCCTCATCATAGGCATTGCCTTCAGGTCGCTTGATGAATTTCCAGAAGCGATTGGTGAGATTTTCAACCACGGCTTATCTCCAGTTTAAAGTTCCAGATATTGAGTTTTACTCAGACCCGGGGAGCGGACGTTCGCCGGAAATATCAAAAACTTTCACAGTCGTATCCTGCATATGTGGAAAGAATTTTTCGAAAAATGCCATAATCCATGGTTGCCCGAAATGCACGAGCAATGCGTCATCATCACGCCATTTCTCTAAGACATTCACCAGCCCTTTATCCGCATCCTCTACCAGCAAGGAGTAATGCAAACATCCATCTTCGGCGCGCACCTTATCTACCATAGCGGCAACCTCGGCTTTAAAATCATCAATGATTTCAGGATTCATTGTCATCGTTCCAGCTACAAAAATCATATCAGTCCCCTCAAATGCCATGACCTGTTGTTTTCGCAATTTCGTAAATTCATAAAAGACCCTGACCAGACTGCATACCACTAGCTTTTTGGGGAGTATTTATCTGCATGCTAATTTTCCATGCTAAATGAAACAAATGTGAGGGAGAGAAAATGTCCGACAAGCCTGATTTAGTCAATTTGGTAAACATCTTTTTTCAATATGCCCGCGAAGGAAACTTCGTCGAACTTGAAGCCATGATGACAGATGATATCGAAATTATCGAGTCCGAAAGCCTTCCGTTTGCAGGAAGATATACAGGCAAAAAAGCCCTGCAAAACCTCTACACTAAAATCATGCCCATGCTTCGGATTTCTGAAGTGCGTCAATTCAATCTAATGCTTGGCGAAAGCTCGGTTTGCTGCGAGGTAGAACTTATTCCCGAAGGCTCAGACGAAGTCATTGAACTCATGGAAATGTATGTCTTCCGAGGCGATAAGCTGTGCATGATTAAACCATTCTACTATAATCATGACCAGGTTCATGCCGTAGCTAAGGCCAACGCCTCCTAGAAAAACAGTTCTGGCTCTTCAATCATTGACTTGAGTGTCGCCATGAATTTCGCACCAGCAGCACCATCAATCGCGCGGTGATCGCATGACATCGCGACCGAAAGCTTGCTGCGGAATTCGCCTGAGCCATCTTCCATTTCCGTCATCACACGGCTAATACCACCAATCGCCAATATTGACCCTTGCGGTGGGTTGATAATCGCATCGAACTGGTCAACACCCATCATACCGAGATTGGAGATAGTAAGTGTACCTCCCTCCAAATCTGCGAGGCCGAGTTTGCCACTATTTGCTTTCTTAATAAGCTGGGTTGTTGCCCGCGAAATATCGCTAATATCCATGAGATCAACATTTTTGACAACGGGTGTGATGAGACCAGACTTCGCCGCAATCGCAACCCCCACATTAGCATGTGGATAATAGTGAATTTTATCATCATGCACCTGAACATTGACATCGCGATGCTCCACCAGCGCCCGTCCGACAGCCTTGATCAGATAATCGTTTAAGGATGCTTTGGTATTGAGCACCTTGTTACCGATGCGACGGAATTCCAATAGATTCTCAACATCAAAATCACTGCGAATATAAAAATGTGGAATGGTTGATTTGGCCTCAGTCAAACGCTTGGCGATAACCTTACGAATTTTATCCATCTCAACAATTTGCGGTTTGTTGTCAGTATTTTGCGCAAGCGATGCTTGTGGTCTCGCGCTCGCATCCGGCAACAATGCAAAGACATCTTCTTTTCGAATACGACCCCGCGCACCCGTTCCAGCAACACCTTTTAGGTCAATGCCATTCATAGCGGCAAGCCGTTTCGCAAGCGGTGAAGCAAAAATTGACTCGTCATCAACAGGCATAGGCAAGGCCCCGCCCAGATCAACCTTCGCCTCAGGCCGTGAAGCTTGATGCACATCCTGATAGGTGATGCGACCATTACGACCTGACCCGCTTATCTGGGTAGCGTCTACTTGCAATTCTATTGCCAGCTCTCGCGCTTTCGGACTGATGTTCAGATTATCGAAACTCGTATCGCTAATAGCGGGCGGGGCAGGTTCAGGCGCTTGAGGTGAAGCCGTTTCAGCTGGCGCATAGGCCTTTGTGTCAGAATTACGCCCGACAGCCGTACCAGTATCAGCTGCTTCAAAACTTTGAGCGAAAGTTTCAATCTCATCATCCGGCACATCTGTATCCCCAAAAACGCCAAGTAAAGCGCCAACAGGTTCAGTCTGACCGGAGGGTGTTACGATTTTGCGAAGAACGCCATCAAATTCAGCCTCTACCTCATTTGAAATTTTGTCGGTTTCAATTAGAGCAATAATTTCACCCTTTTTGAAAGACTGGCCTTCCTTCACAACCCATTCCGAGATTGTGCCTTCTTGCATCTCGATACCCCATTTGGGCATGGTGAATGCTTTGATATTTTTCATCGTTGCCTCGCGCTATTTCCAGGCTAAAGTTCGTTGAACGGCATCTGCAATTTTATCCGGAGATGGCAGATAGGCCTTTTCAAGCTCACGTGCAAAAGGCACGGGTGTATGAGGAGACGTAACCATTTCGGGCGGCGCCTTCAAGCTCGCATAAGCCTTGTTGGTGACCAGTGACACAATATCAGTTGCCAAACCACAACGTGGTGGCGACTCGTCAACAACGACCAACCGACCGGTATTTTCTACCGAGTCGAGAATGGCCTCTTCGTCCAACGGGCTGGTGGTACGTAAATCAATAACATCGCATCCAATGCCCTGCTCGGAGAGAGTTTTGGCTGCTTTGGTTGCAAATTTAACCATAAGACCTGCGGCAACAATCGTAACATCCTCACCAGCATGGGCTAAACGCGCATGACCGAAAGGAATTGTATAATCACCTTCAGGCACTTCCCCTTTTTCAGCATAAAGGGCTTTATGTTCCAAAAAAATAACCGGGTCCTGGTCGCGAATGGCCGTGGACAACAGACCCTTGGCATCGGCAGGTGTTGACGGCATAACGACTTTCAGCCCCGGCATGGATGTCAAAATGCCATGTGGTGCCTGACTGTGTTGAGCGGCGGCGTTCAACCCTGCACCGTAAATCATACGGACAACAGCAGGACATTCGGTCTTTCCGCCAAACATGTAACGGAATTTTGCCATCTGGTTCCAAATCTGATCCATACAAACGCCAAGGAAGTCCGCGAACATAATTTCTGCGACAGGACGTTTCCCGGTAAGACCGAGTCCGCCTGCAGCACCAATAATCGCACTTTCGGAAATTGGCGTGTCGATGACGCGATCTCCACCAAACTTGTCATAAAGACCAGTAGAGGTTCCCCAAATACCGCCGATTGCCTCTGGGCCACCATCCGTGCCCATACCACCTACAATGTCCTCGCCAAGAACAACGACATTTTCATCCCGCTCCATTTCGGAAAACAGGGTTTGTAAAATTGCTTCACGCAACATTAATTCAGCCATCTTCTTGTCCCTTCTTAGATATAGTCAATATAGACATCGGTTAGAACATCCTCAGCCGTAGGCGGCGCAGCAGCCCGGGACTCTTCAACTGACTTATCAATCAGATCGGAGACTTCTTTATCGATGGCATCTAAATCTTTCTTGCTCACAAGCTTTTTCTTCGCCGCATGCTCTCTAAAGATTGTGATGCAATCGCGTTCTTTTCTGATGCGTGCAATCTCGCCTTCGCCGCGATAGTTTTGCGGATCGCCTTCAAAGTGACCGAAAAATCTTTCCGTATCAAATTCAACAGCTGCAGGCCCCTTGCCAGCGCGGACATGGTCTACAACTTCGCCCATAGTTTCATAAACTTTGAAAAAGTCACACCCATCAACCCGCCAGGCTTTCATGCCAAAACTTTCAGCTCGGCCTGCAATATCCTCACTACCGACAGCGTATGACACCCCAGTATGTTCGGAATAATGATTATTTTCAAAAGCAAAAATTGCCGGGGCGTTGGTTACAACTGCCAAATTCATGGCCTCAAAGGTTGTGCCTTGGTTACAGGCTCCGTCACCCGAAAAAGCCACAGCCAGGCGACCATCGCCATATAACTTGGCAGCAAGCGCCGCGCCGACAACAATTGGGGGGCCGCCACCAACTATGCCATTCGCGCCCAGCATACCTTTTTCAATATCGGCGATATGCATGGAGCCGCCCTTACCTTTACAGATTCCATTAGCACGTCCGTAAATCTCTAACATCATGCCCTTAACGTCACAGCCTTTAGCGATGCAGTGACCATGACCTCTATGGGTGGAAGCAATCGTGTCATTATAATCGAGATGTTCGCAAACCCCGACAGCAACCGCTTCTTGACCTGCATAAAGATGAGTAAATCCTGCAATCTCACCTGTCATAATCTCATCATGCAAGCGCTCTTCAAACATGCGGATGGTTTTCATCTGCCGGTATGCCTGCTTTAGCGCATCTTCACTGATTTGCATTGTTCCCTCCGTTTTTAAACGTACTGTTTGTCTCTAACATGAAGGCCATACTACAGGCCAAGCACGGTCTTGGATATGATATTCGCCTGAACTTCATTTGTCCCGCCAAAAATAGTCCACGCGCGACTGTTTAAGTAACGCGGTGTCGCAATCTGCGCCCCTTGCGAGAAAATTGGTTGGGGGGCATTACCGCCATAAAGCGGACGTTGCGTTTCAAGTTGCAAAGCTGCATGACCGAAAAGATCAACAGCAAGACTGTCAACTTCCTGGCGAACTTTTGACGCGACAAATTTAATAAGCGAAGTTTGTGGCCCAGGCTCAAGCCCTTCCATGATATTGGCCAGCACCTGCAACTCCGTCACTTCAAGCGCCTGCGCGCGTAAACGAATACCTGCCAGCTTCCGACGCCAAGTGCTGGTTTCGGACACTTTGCAATCATCCTCAAAAATTTCCTGCGAAGCTGCTAGGTCCAATCTTTCCAAATCAGCAAGCAATTCCGGTGCATGACAAGAACCACCGCGTTCGTTTTCAAGCAGAAATTTGGCAATCTCCCAACCCTGGCCTTCTTCACCGACAAGGTTTTCAACAGGCGTGACGGCATCATCAAAAAACACCTGATTGACCTCATGATCACCTGCCAGCGTTATAATCGGTTTTACCGAAATACCCGGCTGGTCAAGATCGAGTAAAATGAAGCTGATACCTTGTTGCGGGCGCTCCGCTTTTTCAGTGCGGAGCAAACAGAAAATTTTATTCGCGTGGTGTCCATGCGTTGTCCAAATCTTACTGCCATTGACGATATAATTGTCACCATCACGAACAGCTGTCGCCTGCAAGCTTGCAAGGTCTGACCCGGAATTTGGCTCCGAAAACCCCTGACACCAATAATCTTCGCCCGATAAAATACGCGGCAATAAGTTTTCTTTTTG
The DNA here is from genome assembly GCF_000469155.1 of Candidatus Micropelagos thuwalensis. Classification (NCBI taxonomy): domain Bacteria; kingdom Pseudomonadati; phylum Pseudomonadota; class Alphaproteobacteria; genus Candidatus Micropelagius; species Candidatus Micropelagius thuwalensis. The sequence goes on from NZ_AWXE01000004.1 coordinate 536,834, forward strand.
TGCATCAGTACCAAATGTGTAAATGCTCGGGCCGAGCAACTGCATGCCCATTACGGGGAGTTTTGGCGCACCAACTAATGAACATTCTTTTTCAAAAATATATTTCTGTAAGGCTGTCCAGCCTGTACCGCCATATTCGACAGGCCAGTCGGGGGCAATCCAGCCTCTTTCATAAAGCTTCTGATGCCAGCCGAGACCAATATCCGGCTCGGCAAACACACCCGGCGATGATGCCGAAGCCGATTGCACATCCGCATCTAGCGCTTCAGCTAGAAAGCTTTTCACTTCATCACGAAATTCAGATTCACTTTCCAGAAATTCAAAATCCATAATTTTTATTTTCTCAAAATTGTTACAGCTGAAACGCCGGGCGCACCATAAACATGACTGTAAGCGACACGCGGATCATTTTGAACCTGCCGCGCCCCAGCCTGTCCTCTAAGTTGAACCACATTTTCATATACCTGACGTAAACCGGAGGCGCCAATAGGCTCGCCACAAGCAATACACCCGCCATCTGTGTTAATGGGTAATTGCCCATTCAGCAATGTTTTGCCTTCTGCGAGCCATTGCTCCTGCTCACCATCGGCGCACAGACCATTCTCAGCCATATGGATAATTTCTGTCCCCGCATCAGTATCTTGAATCTGGGCAAGATCAAAATCCTCTGGGCCAATACCAGCGAGCTCAAAAGCCGCTTGCGAAGCGAGCCGCGTAGCAGAACCATCAATGTCGTTATCGATAGACGGCGCGAAAACTTCAAAACTACCCTGTGGGCGCGTACGCATAATAGCCGCATCAAGCTTGATAAATGGCGCGCCAATTTCACGTGCCTTTTTCTCAGAAGCCAAAATAAGCGCCACGCCACCCTCAGCAGGAGAACAGAACATATATTTGCGTAATGGGTCATTAACCATCGGGCTTTCCATGATTTCTTCAAGTGCAACAGGATTGCGCCGCCAGGCATGCTCGGCATGTTCGGCATTGGCAAATGACTTTTCAGAAACACGACCGAGAGATAGGTCCGAAATATTGAAATCAAACATATAGCGTTTAATTTTCATGGCAAAAAATTGTGTGGTGAGCATATAGCCCTGCGCGCCATACCAGTCTGGCAGACCCCATTCTTCAGGCAACGGGTTGAACGCCCCGCGTGGGTGTTTATCAAAACCAACCGCCAGACCAATATCATATTCACCGGCCTTGATGGTGCTTGCTACTGCATAAAGTGCCGAACCGCCAGTCGCACAGCCATTCTTAACATTAACGAATTGCACGCCGGACAAGCCAAGCTGTTTGACCATGGTATCGGCATTGCCTGATGCGTCAGAACCGCCATAGGCAAACTGCACATCCTCCCAGTTAAGATTGCAATCCGACAACGCCTCGCGCACCGCATAAATGCCCATATCAATCCCGCTACGGCCCTCTGTTCTGCCGAAAGGATGAATGCCCACTCCGATAATACCTACGTCAGTCATGCAGCCACCTTTGCCATCGGCCTGAAGGCATGCATCACACTGCCCGGCGCACCATTAATATCTGGAACAACCGTAAGTTCTACCGGTAGACCAATCTCTACTTCGTCTTCCTCTATGTCCACAAGACGCGCTTCTACTTTTAATTGCCCGGGTAAATCGACATATGCGACAAGATAGGGCGTAAAATCATCAGGGCCAGCATATGGTGGGGTCTTCGGGCGAAACCGCTGAACCGTAAACGACCATATTGTCCCCTCGCGCTTCAATGGCACGGGTTGGAAAAATTCCCTATCTCCACCCATGAGCGGAAACACATATTTACCTGAAGCTTCATTATGACCGCCCTGCAAATAATAGCTTCCATCCTCAGCTACTAAAAGGTGGGGGGGGTCGCCTGTTATGTCTTGATCCATTGTCTTTAAGAATATTTTGAAATCTACAGAAATATATATTCTTCACTACTAGCTTTTAAAAAAAGCCAGCGGCACTCCCTAAATAACTAGGTTGTTAAGAAGAATATTAAATCAGTATTTTGGAACTCATATTGCTGATATACCCAAGCTGAGTAGCTTTAAAAACCGCCTGACTGCGATTGACAGCATCAAGCTTCATCGAAGCATTATGAATATGAAAGCGAACTGTCGCACGACTACGTTTGATAATCATGCTGATTTCAATATCGGTTTTACCCATTGCAGCCCAACGCAAGCACTCCACTTCGCGCTTAGAGAGTTTCGAACTGCTTGGCAATATCTGAACACGCGGCAAAACATGCATATATGAACGAATAAAGGCGCGCGCATAAAGTCCCAATTCCATGCCAAAATTATCATAAGCCTCTGATAAGTCTGTCATTTTCTCATCAAAAGGATTGAAGCTGACTGCGCCAATCTGACTGAAAGGCATATGAACCGGCACAACAATCGCCGCAGTGGTTTTGGCTCTCTCGCGGAATTTCGAAAGATCAATTTCATCCAGAAACGTATTGGGATGCTGGGTATAGACGCCTTTTTCATTAATCCAGAAGGGCTCGCTCTCATAGCGGCAGGCCATAGTTATCGGCGACTCTAGTGCCAGATAAGCACTTCCAAGCCAGTCATTTTTTCCTTCCCAGCCAAAAACCTCAGTCGCAATTAGCTGACCTTCAACATCAACCAGCGCCTCATTCTTTGCAATGTTATGACTTGCGGCAATGCGCATATTAACGAGTTTTTTAACAATATCACGGAAAGCCTCGGCGGAACTACGAATGTCTTCCGGGCTTTTGATACGAATGTTTTTGAGGTTTTTATCCACTTCCATAGCCGGAAACTAACCTTTTTACTTCACCCTGACAAATTATTTAGTATCAATTAAACGCAATAGAATGTTCTAACCATAAGAGTAGATAGTGCCCAACAGAAATTATAGAAGGTTCCCACTGTGCATTTCCAACTGTCAGATGATCAACAAATGCTCAAATCGCTCGTAGAGCGTTTTGTTCAAGATCATTATGCCGACGGGCAAAGAAACACATATCTGGCAACACCCTATGGATTTAGCCCTGAGAATTGGTGTCTTTTGGGTGAACTGGGGATTATTGCCACCGCCTTTGATGAGGCCGATGGTGGTATTGAAACAGATATCAAAACATTAACAGTGATTTTCGAAGCTTTAGGGCGGGGCATCACAACTGAACCACTTATTGAGTATGCTTATGAGTCTGGTGCGCTCTTTGCCGCCACCGCTTCACCGGAACTAAAATCTGCCTGGATAGATCACCTCATCACCGGCGAGAAGCGCCTCGCGCTTGCACACACCGAACAACGCGCGCGCGATAATCCTCTATGGGTTGAAGTGACCGCCACGCCAAAAGATGACGGGTTTAGTCTGACCGGCTCGAAGTCACTGGTGCCGAGCGGGGTCGGGGTTGATGGCTATATCATCTCTTCAAAATCTGTTGATGGCACACAAGGTGAGGTGTCGCTATTTTTCGTGCCTGCAGAAACGCCAGGCCTTCAAATAGTGCCTTACAGACTTGTTGATGGGCGCGTCGCTGTAAAACTTGATTTTGACTCCATTCAAGTTCCTGCATCCTACAAGCTCGATGGAGGGTTTCAGGCTCTTACAGAGGTACAACAAATGTCCGATATTGCCCGTTGCGCCGAAACGCTGGGGCTGATGGAAACTATGTTTGAGGCGACCCTTGAATACTTAAAGACACGCAAACAGTTTGGAAAACCTCTAGGCAGTTTTCAGGCACTTCAGCATCGTATGGTTGAACAATATGTTGCCATTGACCAGTTGCGGTCTCTCATTATGCGCCTTACGCTTTTAAACAATGATGCGACTGAAGAGCTTGGCAAGATGATTGCTGGCGTGCGTGCCTTTGCTGCTGAAGCCGGAACAGCTTTGGGACATGAGGCTATTCAGCTTCATGGTGGCATGGGTGTGTCAGAAGAGGTTATTGTCGCAACCGGGCATAAAAGACTTATGATGCTTGCGCGTTATCCCTATTCGGCAGAAAGAGCCATGGATATCTATGCCGGCGCACGTGCTTAAGATCTAAAGCTCAAATGTTCTGTTAAGCCTGAATTTCTTCCCGAACCATCCAGTTGATGCCGCGCCTCAGTAGCTTGTAAAAAACCGGCAAGTCCCAAGCGCATCTATCAACTGTCGGCCACCAATCTAACGCAGGCTGCAAATCATAATGCCCACGACAATGACCCAGCGTCAGATACAAAACGGCACCTTTGCCATGCTCTTTGATATAGAAGACAGGGTGCATGCCATGTGCATCATCAGCTTCAACAAAGCCAGTACCGGGCTGGTCACATTCAGCTTCCATTAAAACATCTAAGTCGCCATGCGTCTCGAGATGATACAACTCGTCAGTTGTTTCAAAAGCGTCAACATCCTTAACAAGCGGGTGGTCAGGCTGTGTGACCGTCACTTTGTAAGGCTCAATCGGTGGGTGCGAAATAAATTGCGAACCGAGCAAATCCATAAAAGCTGGCGCCCAGCGTGGCGCATCCCAGAGACCATCATCTAACATTCTAAGAATGGAGTTGGTTCCGTGGAGCGCATACCAACGCCCCCCAGCATTCAACCATTCCTTTAACACTTCTTGCGCGGCAAGAGACGGCACAACATCACATGTATATGTCACGATGCAATCTGCCGCCTGAATCGCCTCAAGATTTTCATAATCTTCAAAAACCCTGACTCTAAAACGCATATCCTCGCCTAGAAGTTTAAGCAATTCGAGGCGAGCAAAATCAATATCATGATATTTTCCTGCAGCGACGAGAATGCAATCAATGCGTTTTGGGTGTTCTTCAGCTACGTCGTTCATTGGACTATTTCTCCAGGTATTTTTCTAATGTTTGATGAAACTGGCGAATACGAATTTCCTGATAATCACCAAGTTGCACCTCACCGGTTTTAGAGGCTTTAAGCCCTTCCTGAACATAAGGTAGATTTTCCATATCCTGTTCAAACACCTCGCCAAGCGCCCCTAGCTCAGGTGCTTCGGTCCATTTCTGATCAACAGAAAGGAACTTCATGGGCGGACTAGCAGGCATAGGCTGATCGGGTGGTATACGGGATAAAATCCGCACTTCCATCAGGCAGTGATCCGGATCTTGCCAAGGCTTCCAGCGGTAAACAATGTTCGGCATGAAGCCACCCCATGGAGCGAAATTAGGAAATACATTGTAAACAATAGCATCAAGAAGCTCGGCATCCGTTGCATCGCTGTGATCATGACCAAAAATTTCAGTATAATATTCCCTGAAGTTCGCCCCTAAAGCGCGACGCGCCGAAACGCCCTCAGGTACTTCAATTTTAAACGGGTCACTATCCGGGTCATAATTTTCAGCAGAACGGCCATTATATTTCACGAACTCATCCACAATCCATTGCTGCTTCTTGTCAGTCGGGTCAATGTGCGGTGAAATAACGCCAAATGGCACAAGATTAACATTTACATTGTCACCCCAGAACCAGTAGGCGCTGTTTTCATCCCCCGTAAAAGGCAAAATTTGAGGGTGTGTGACCAGAGTATGCCAAGCTTCCATAAAGGCTTCGGCTGTAACTTTCCAATTGGCGGGAACGACCTTACCAACCCAAAGAACGGTTGCACATTCCTCGTGCCGCCAGCGCTTAAAATGCTCTGGCAACGGTGCGAGAAACTCTTCTAACGAAGGCCCACCCGGATTTTCTTTGATAAAAATATAGCCGCCCCAGCGTCCGACTTCAGCCTCCGGCAGTTTCATTTTCTCATCTGTCAAATGCCCGAAGTCCCAGCGATTGGGAATTTCGTTTAGGCTGCCATCTTTATTCCAGGTATACCCATGGAAAGGACATTGGAATTTATCGGCACAGCCATCTTCGGTTCTAAGTTTACGACCACGATGCAGGCAGACATTGTGAAACGCTCTGACACCACCATCATCCTGACGGACAATCAAAAAAGTGCGGTCTGCATTGTCAAACACCACATAATCGCCCGGCTCAAGCAAATCTTCTTCTCGCGCGGCGAATTGCCAGATGTTCGGCCACATTTTTTCTTTTTCGAGCTTTTCAAACTCGACAGATGTGTAACGGCTGGCCGGTATAGGGTCTGACCCCAGATACTCATAACTTGGCTCTTTCAGGAAATCCGGAACGGGACGCGCGTCCTCCTCCATCAAATCAACCCAGTTGACTCCCTTAGCTTGTCTTGTCAGATCCTCGCCTGACGGATGTGAAGTTTTCTCTGACATCATATCCCCCTGCATATTTCGGTTGATGCGTTGCGAAATATTCCGCGTACTTGTTAATCATACTGCCTAAAAATAACTAAACCCACAACCTTAACCAAAGCATAGGTTTAATTTTTGTTCATTAAGCAGGATAGTTAGTCCTGGATAGATAAATTAGGGGGATATAATGACACGTCTCGCAAATAAAGTTGCCATCATCACAGGCGGCACATCGGGTATCGGTGCCGGTACGGTGAGAAGATTTATGCAAGAGGGAGCGCAAGTTGTTTTTACCGGCTCGAATGAGAGTAAAGCCGAAAAAGTTGTTTCTGAAACAGGTGCCGAATTCGTTAAGCATCAAGTTCAAGACGCCACAGGCTGGAATAAGCTGATGGAACATGTAAGCGCAAAATATGGGCGGCTGGATATTATGTTCGCCAATGCAGGCACAGAGTCCGGCGATGCAAGCATTGAAGATGTCCCTCTGGAGAACTGGCAGAACCTTCTCGATATTAATTTGACCGGGGTGATGCTAAGCGCACAGCACGCCGTACGCGCCATGCGCAAAAATCCCGAAGGGCCATCCGGGGCGATTATTTTGAACAGCTCGATGAATGCCTATATTCCCATGGGAAATTATGTCACCTATTCGACGACCAAAGGCGCGCTCATTGCCATGGCAAAATCTGTTGCGATGCATTGCGCCAATCAGAGCCTTCCCATCAGATGTAATTCCATTCACCCCGGCGTGGTGGAAACAGAAATGATTAGCGATGTAATTAATGGCGCACCAGACCCGGCAGCAGCCCGTGCTCAGTTTGAAGGGATGGCACCGCTTAAGCGTATGGCGCATGTTGACGAAGTTGCCGCACTGGTCGCCTATCTCGTATCGGATGAGGCGGCATTTATTTCTGGCGCGGATTACAAAATTGACGGCGCAACAACTTCGGGAATGATGGGAGTTTAATCGTGACAGATTATGGTGAACGCATTGCCCTTGTGACAGGTGGCCTGCGTGGTATCGGTCGTGGTATCGCCGAACGCCTACTCGCTGAAGGCATGCAGGTTTATCTCGTAGATATTGAAAGTGATGAAACGGCTGCAGACCTTATGCAGGGGGTTGAAGGCAAAGCATCTTATCTGAAGCTAAATGTCATTGAAGAAACGCAATGGCAATCAGTGATTGGCGAAATTAAATCCGCAAAAGGACGATTGGATTGTCTTGTAAATAATGCGGGCGTTGACTGCGTTGGCCCAGTTGAAGAACTAACCTATGAAAGCTGGCGGCGTATTATGTCAATTAATGTCGACGGTGTTTTTCTCGGCATTAAAACATCTGCACCCTTACTTGCTGAAACAGGTCAAACCACGCCTGCAGGCAGTTCGATTATTAATATAAGCTCAGTTATGGGTAAGGTCGGCTATATCGACACCTCAGCCTATAATACCAGCAAGGGTGCCGTAACCCTGATGAGCAAAGCCGTCGGTGTTGAGTTTGCGACCAAACGGACACCCATACGTGTGAATTCCCTCCATCCCGGCTTTGTGCAAACACCGTTGTTAGATACGGGTATGAACCGCATGGTCGCAGAAGGCCTAGCGGAAAAACCCGAAGACCTTAAAGGCATGATTGCGCAGGCTACCCCAATGGGGCGGATTGCGGATACGTCAGAAATCGCATCTGGCGCATGGTTCCTAACTTCAGATGATAGCGGTTATATGACAGGCGCTGAATTGGTAATTGATGGCGGCTGGACCGCACAATGATAAATAATCACTGCAAGACAAAAAGAAAGGGCGAATAATGACAATCAATCTGGAAAATACAATTGCTCTGGTTACCGGAGCAGCTGGCGGCATTGGCCGTGCCGTTTGCGCAACCATGACCGACGCAGGCGCCAAAGTTATCGCAACCGATATTGCCGACAGACCCGACGACCTCGTCGCCGAAGCCTATTACAAGCATGATGTGACGTCACAAGAGGATTGGCAAAAAATCGCAGATAAGATTGAAAGTTATTACGGGCAGCTTGATGCACTTGTAAATGTTGCCGGACTTTCGATTGTTGCATCTATTGAAGAAACCAGTCTCTCAGAATGGCAGCGTGTAAACGGTATTAATGTTGACTCAATTCTTTTGTCCTTTCACGCCATGCTGCCATTGTTGAAAAAAAGTGGTGAGACTCGAAAAGGCGGCGCTTCAGTGGTCAATTTCTCATCCATCGCTGGACAAAGAGGCGCAGCGTTTAACGCCGCCTATTGCGCCAGCAAAGGTGCTGTGAAAATTTTCACAAAATGCGCAGCGATAGAATTTGCCGCCCTCGGCTATAATATCCGTGTGAACTCGATTCACCCCGGCGGCGTCGAGACCCCAATGCTGAAATCAATTATTGATACCTATATAGATAAAGGGGTTGTGCCATCCCATGAGATCGCAGAAGCCGGCATTATTGCTGACCACCCGATTGGAAGGCTCGGCGTGCCTGAAGATTTGGGCGGCGGCGTCGTTTATCTATGTTCCGACTCTGCGGCATTTGTGACCGGTGCGGAGCTTAATATTGATGGTGGCTTTACTTCTGTATAAAAATGCTAGTTCAAATCTATAGCTGAAAGATCAATTCATGACGGAAAAAACAACGGATCATTTTGACATTATTGTAATCGGCGCCGGACCCGGTGGTTATGTTGCCGCCATCAGAGCTTCCCAACTTGGCATGAAGACTGCCATTTTTGAGAAAGCCGATATGGGCGGCATTTGCCTGAACTGGGGATGCATCCCGACCAAGGCCATGCTGAGATCATCCGAAATGTATGCGCATATGCAAAATGCCGAACATTACGGTCTTTCCGCCAAACCAAAATTCGACCTTTCAGCCATTGTTAAACGTTCCCGCGATATTGCCGCCAAACTGTCAGGCGGCATCGACTTTCTTATGAAAAAAACAAAGTCACCGTCATTAAAGCCGCCGCGAGCCTGAAAGCTTCTGATGGCAATGCACCCGCCGTCAAAACTGGAGATGCAACTTATAGTGCCGACCACATTATCTTAGCCACCGGAGCACGAGCACGGACCATTGAAAGCATCGGGGCCGTTCCGGATGGCAAAACCATATGGACATCGCGTGAAGCCATGGTGCCGGAAACATTGCCAAAAAAATTATTGGTCGTCGGTTCGGGTGCCATTGGGCTTGAGTTTGCAAGTTTCTATAATGGACTTGGCTCAGACGTCACAGTCGTTGAAGTCATGGATCGCATCCTTCTGCAGGAAGATGCAGAAATTGCTGCGCTCGCCCAAAAAAGTTTTGAAAAGCGCAGCGTTAATTTTATGACATCAGCCGAATTACAATCTGTCGTGCCAACTAAAAAAGGGGTGGATGCAACCATCTCTAAAGATGGGGCTTCCCAGACGCTCAGTTTCGACAAGGTTATTCTGGCGATTGGCGTGGTTGCCAATACTGAAGGTATGGGCCTTGAAGACCTCGGCGTTGAACTTGAAAAAGGTGCCATTAAAACTGACAGCTATGGCGCCACAAATATTCCTGGCCTGTATGCAATTGGTGATGTAACAGCCCCACCATGGCTGGCCCATAAGGCATCGCATGAGGCGGTTATTTGCGTGGAAGCGATTGCCGGCCTCTCACCGCATGCGCTGGATAAAAATAAAATTCCGGCCTGCACCTATTGCACACCGCAAATTGCATCTATCGGCCTAACTGAAGAAAAAGCTCTCGCTAAGGGCCATGAAATTCGTGTCGGGCGCTTCCCGTTTCAAGGGAATGGTAAAGCCCTCGCCATGGGTGAAACAGAAGGGCTTGTGAAAGTTGTCTTTTGTGATGAAACGGGAGAACTGCTCGGCGCGCATCTCATTGGTGCGGAAGTTACGGAGCTTATTCAGGGATTTGCGACGGCCATCGGACTTGAAACCACAGAAGAAGAACTTATGCAAACCGTCTTCCCGCACCCAACCTTATCAGAAATGATGCACGAGTCGGTGCTGGATGCTTACGATAAAGTTCTGCACCTCTAGGAAGATCTATTCGTAAACTCTAATTCTCATAGAGGTAATCGTCGGGCTTGCGCGCACCCCGTTCAAGCAACGGCTTCATTTCAGGAGAACTCCAATTCTCCGTAGCGGGATCATTACGGTTCCAGTCATACACAGCTTTGCGATGAGAGAATTTCCATTCATCGCCGCGCTTCTCAAACTTGTCAAAATATCGACCGGCGGCAATCATATCAATGGCTTCATCGCCCTCGCCAATCTGGTGATAGGCAACGAAATATGTCTCTGCACTTGCTTTATCACCCTCTACCTCAACCAGAATATTGCTAATTGTATGCTGCGTGCCATTCATTGACTTCAACAGAGGAATAACCCAAGCAACATAATCTTCAGCCGTTCCAGTGAACAGTCCATGATCGTCCGTGGCGTCAGGCCAGAACAATTCGCGCATCAGCTCTTCATCAACCCTGTCAATGGATCTGGCAAACAAATAAATCAGATTCTTTAACGTGGCTTCGGTTTGGATAAATTCCATATCCAGCGTTTTCATACTTCCCTCCTGCTTTACCCGGTGATGTTGCGTCTCAGCGACCCAACTCACCTTTGATGTAGCGGTCTATATTGTCATGCAAAAATTGAACGCGGCGTTCTTGATGGCACAGAATGGCCTTCTTAAAACCATGCGATCGCATACCCTGCTGGACGATAGGCGCAATATCCACATCCTGATCAATACCAAAACTGATGGACTCTTCACCCCATTTGAACTGCTTATGTTCAATTTCTGCGTCTCGGGTCAGGGTCATATCCATGTGCTCCCAATATAAGGTGTCTTCACCTTCTGGAAATTTAGCAATGGTCCAATAATCAAATAAGCATTTTTCAGGATCATCAGGATGCGGGCGTGAGCGCAATAACCACACATATTCACCCTCAGGGTAAACACTTAGCGCACAGCTTGGGAAAAGGTCATAAAGGAAATTATCTGTTAGCTGAGCATCTGATAAATGGCTAAAATCTTTACCGCGCTCGGCCGACTTATCCCGCTTTGACTTCTGTAGGGCGGGGCGGATTTCTCCGTGCCTGTCTTTATAAGCCTCAGGGTCAATATCCCATTTCGTCAACATGTGCGTTATGGAATCAGGCAAAGTATTTTGCGGCTTAAAATTAGGGCTTGGGTCGCACCCCAGCAATATCATTCTTGAGTGCCCGCCATTATAAAGATCATATTGAACGGACTCTTTATTTTCATTTACTGTTTCCATGAGTTGCGGATGTAATGTGCGGATATGGTAGCCCTCCTGAAAATTATCAATCACGACTTTCCAATTACAAGGCAATTCAACCGTAAAATGCTCCACACGGAAACCATCATTAAGCTGCCAGCTTTCTAATTGCTCTTTCATATCACCGAGGAAGTCATCAAGTCCTGGAGCATCATCATCCAGACAGTACCAGACAAACCCAGCAAATATTTCGGTTCTGAAGTCTGCTAGTCTGACATGTTCGCAAGGGTCTCTTTCAAAATCATCTCTGTCCTGGGCTTCGACAAGTTCCCCCTCCAGACCATACTTCCAGCCATGATAGATGCAGGAAAAACTGTCCATGGATCCTTTCTCCTGAATAACGAGCTTGGCGCCGCGATGCTGGCAGATATTGTAGAAGCCATTAATGCCGTCCTTACCTCTTACAAAAAGCAGAGGCTCATGCCCGAGATCACATGTAAAAAAATCGCCGGGCGCCGCGCAGTCATCCGCCATGCCAGCAATCATCCAGACCCTGCGCCACATATGTGTCCATTCCTGATCCTTAAATTCCTTACTGGTATATCTGTCGCCCGTTATCTCAACCTTGAGAAGCACCGGCTCGGCGGCTTTGGTGGTAGTTTTATCGCCCGGATAGGCTTCCGACGGCGTAATGTTACGTTCTTCCATAGTAAGTGACATTGTGACCTCCTCAAATTAGGCTTAAGCTTAATCTAACATTATTATAACGACACCTAGAACTTGTGGGAGTAGCGATGCAAGCTTAAAATTTTGAAGCTTGTGATTAAGTAACGGTATAATGGAGTAGGGGGAGAATATATGATCACAGGGTCATGCCTATGCGGGCAATTATCATATGAATTGGACGAAACCAAAACAGAGGCGCAACTTCATTGCCACTGCCGAGATTGCCAGAAAGTTACAGGTTCCGGCAAAGCCACGATTGTCATGTTACCCCGCGAGAATTTGAGACTTTCAGGAGAACACAAACTTTATAAAAGCCGGGGAACGGATGGCTCGCATGTCGCAAGGGGATTTTGCCCGATATGCGGTTCGCAAATGCTGACTTTTGTGGAGGAAATCCCCGATCACGTTTTTGTTAAGGCTGGCACAATGGATGACTCATCTTGGGTCAAGCCAGAAGCGAATTGTTGGCACGACTCGGAAAGTTCATGGTCACCTGTAGATCCAGCTCTAATCAGTTTTGATAGGAACCCACCAGCCTAAAAATTTAAACTAAATTATGAAGCCAATAAAATGAACTCTACGAAACACCTAATTGACGAGATTAAAAATATTCTAGATCATCTGCCTGAACTAATGAAAGAACCGATAACGGCAGATAATTTAATCGAGAAGCGTGAAGCCTATGGATTGATCGCTGCTGAGATGGCAAGAGAACAGCCAGCGATTGAGGGGATTGAAACATTCGAACTTTCGGCTTCTAACTCTCAAGACAATTTCAAGGTGCCATTATTTTTTCATCGCCCAACTAACGTCGACAATTCGCTACCTTGCCTATTATGGATACATGGGGGAGGTTATATAATTGGTTCAGCTGAAAGTGATGCCTTCATGGCAAAACAAGTTGCTAAAGTGTTAGATTGCGCTGTTGCCGTTGTTGATTACCGTCTTGCGCCAGAAAACCCTTACCCGCTCCCTCTGCAAGATTGTTACGCTGTGCTAAATTATATTTTTGATAATACAGAAAGCTTAAATTTAGATGCCAAAAAAATTGCGGTTCTAGGCATTAGTGCTGGAGCTGGCTTGGCTGCTGGCCTAACGCTTTTAAATAGAGATGAAGCGGTAAATAATTTATGTGGGCAAGTTCTTCTCTACCCTATGTTAGATGATAAAAATATTTTAGCAGCAAAAGGCCCTGATGATAATTTTCTTATTTGGCCGCGTGAAAGCAATCTATTTGGGTGGCAGTCCTACCTCGGCAAATTATTTGGCGAAGCAAATGTGCCCCCATATGCGGCAGCAGCAAGGTCTGAAAATTTGGCAGGCCTTCCTAAGGCGCTAGTCATAGTTGGTGATCTAGACTTATTTGTTCAAGAAGACATTACCTATGCATTGGAGCTAATTAATGCAGGGGTACCAACTGATCTGCATGTTTATTCTGGTGGATGCCATAGTTTTGATAAAATCGCCCCAGAGTCGTTGCCTGGAAAACGAAGTGCTCAGGAGATTGAATTATTTTTATCTGAAATTTTTAGCAGCCCAAGCTAAAAGTAACCGAGAGTTTATGGGCCTATAAAATATAGAAATGAAATTAAAGCGATAGTCCAAAAAATAAGTAAACAAAATTTTACGTATGGAACAGAATTTGACATTAGTTTCAGATAGCCACTTGAGGTCCAGATCGCCTCTATAGGTGCCCGTGAGGATGGTTTTAGATATGAGATTAAATATCCAACGATAATAGTAAAAATAAAGCCTGTTACATTCCACCATAGCCAAGATATACCGCTAACATAAATCCATAGATATGAATTTAAAATAATACCGGCAATAAATCCGAGGCATACTGTGGTGCCATCCGTCCTCTTACTCAACAGCCCAAGAGTAAAGACACCAAGAATGGGGCCATTTGCTAAAGAACCAATTTTATTTACTGCAATAATAACTGTAGAGGCTAAGTCTCCAACCCAAAAACTTCCCATTAAGGCAAGGCCTCCCCAAAAAACAGTCAATAGCCTGCAACAATATAAATCCTGAGAGTTAGTCCAATTTTCTGACCAAAAAAATTTTCTCACGAAGTCTTCCATTGATACTGCCGAGAGACTGTTAATCACTGAGTCAAGGGATGACATAGCTGCAGCAAATAGTGCAACCAACGCAAGCCCAACTAATCCCTTAGGGAGTTCCTCTATTAAAAAAAACGGCACAGCCAAGTTGTAATTTGGTTTGGAGCCGTCTAAAGCGAGGAAATCTATAAAGTCGGGGTTGCTTATTGCATAACCAGCCAATCCAACCCCAATTAAACAATAAAGCAGGACCAATGGGAAACGCATTAAACCATTTATGAAAAGAACTTTTTGTGCCTCTTCCTGATTTTTAGCACAAAGGCCTCTTTGGATTTGGCTCTGATCACACATGTAATATGATATGTATAAAAGTGTTCCACCAATAAACATTGGCCAAAACGAAAAATCGTGACCATCTCCAAATCCATGGTTCTTGAAGTCTAAAGCTACATTCCGATTTTCTGGCAGCACTGAAAATAAAGCGCTTAGCCCTCCAGCCTGACTTATCAAAATATTTAGGACTAAAGACAAGACAAAAACTAAAATTAGCATTTGTATTACGTCACTAAATACAACAGCCTTTATGCCCCCCAAAAGGTCATAAACCACTGTTACAAAGCCAAATATCATAACAGAGGTAAAAAATGAAAGACCTGTAATTAATTGAATAACAACCGAAACTCCATAAATTGTAATAGAGGCAACCACTAATCTTGTTACTAAAAAAAATGCGCTGAGCAATAGTCTGGTTTTCTCATCAAACCTTATTTCCAAATATTCATAGACTGAAATTACCCTCAAACTAAAAATTATCGGCATGATGAAAATCATAGAAATTAACATGGCTAAAGGTAATGCAAGTTCATATTGAAGCCACACAAGCCCACCACCTGAAGCAAACGCCACAAATGCAGGGGCGCCCAAAATACTATTAGTGGAACATTGTGTTGCTAAGACTGATGTAGCCAATGGCCATGCACTATAGGAATTTGCAGTTACAAAATATTCTCTTTTATTTTTAAGAGACAAAGAAAAATATGCACTGATTGATAAAATTCCGATTAGATATGTAATGATAACCATCCAATCAAGAAAGCTCAGTAAACCCATAATTCATTTGCCTTTCTAGTCTCGATTATTTGCTTTTTACCTCAGAGAGTTTTTAACAAAAAATTTAAACTTTATAATGATGCATGGCTGTGATGCATTTTTGCAACAACATTGTTTGGAATTTTGATTTTAGACATAACTAGTCAATTATTTAGGTTTGTTTAGGCCATTTATTTGCGAAAAGTATTTCAAGTCGTTTCATACTCAAGAAACTGACTGAATGTTAATTAGGAGGGTGAAATTATGCAATTCACTAAGAAACTGCCAAATTACTTGGCAGGGATAGTGACTGGTTTGTTTGTTTTGTCATTTGTTGGCACTCAATACGACCTGTCAATCGTCTCCAAGGCGCAAGCCCAGGCGACAGATGAAATTATCGTTACTGCCCGTAAGCGGTCAGAGTCTATTCAAGATGTTCCAGTTGCAGTATCGGCACTGAGTGCAGCACAACTCGAAAAAGGCAATATCCCAATGACGCAAGATTTGGGTAAGCTTACTCCAAACGTTGTGCTTCATGACATGGCATATGCTGGTGCGGGTCTTTCAGCTTCAATTCGTGGCCTTAACTACGATGACACTGAAAAATCAAATGATCCTGCAGTGGGTGTAACTATTGACGGTGTGTTTGCTGCCAATAATGGTGGTGTGAACCTCGACTTGTTTGATGTTGAGTCAATCGAAGTTCTTCGTGGTCCACAGGGAACACTTTACGGTCGTAACACTATCGGTGGTGTTATTAACATCAAACGTTCAAAGCCCACCAGGGAACTTGGAGCAAAATTCCAAGTTGGAGTTGAAGAAGACAACACACAAGATTTACAAGCGGTGGTTAATTTTCCAATTGGTGACAGAGCTGGCTTGAAAGTTGCTGTCAGAGATCTTACTGCAGACAACTGGATGTATAATGTCACCAACCAGAGAACGGACAAAGATTTCAAGGACGTCCAATCTCACTCAATTAGACTTGAAGCTGATATTACTGACAATATTACAATTGACTTGATCTATGACGACATTGATGACCAGTCTCAAAGAAACAATTTGGCAATTACATCTAATACTCAGCCATTTACCTTCTGCACTGGTATCCCGGTTGCAACTCCTCCGATACCAGCTGACGCATTAAAATGTGCAAGCGCCTCTGCGGATCTCTCAAGAGCAAATGATTATTCGACAACATATGATTTGATTCCTCAATTCATGACATATGAAACTGAAAATCTAACCATGAACCTTGAAATTGATCTTGGGAATCACACTTTGAAGTCGATTACTGGTGACCAGGACTCTGAGGAGCTTTTTACAATTGTTTCTTGGGGTTCACCAACTCCAGTATTCCCAGTAACACGCGAAATCTCATTTGATCAAACGTCTCAGGAGTTCCAGCTTTTATCTGATTATGATGGCCCATTAAATTATGTTTTAGGTTATTACTATCTCGATGCGACTTTCGACCAAAAGTCAGGGCCTGTACAGAACTTTGTTTCTGGTCAAGAACTAGAGGCTACAGCCATTTTTGGTGAAGTTTCTTATGACATCAGTGATGAGTGGACCGCTACTTTGGGCCTAAGGTACACAGAGGAAGAAAAAGATTTCTTTGTTAGAAATTTTGCACCTCTTGCCCAAGGTGTTGCTGACGCAACTGCTTTCCAGCGAACCGGCGCGACACCTGCCGGTGGTTTTCGTAATGCTGTGGATCAAATTTATGAGGATGACTATATCCAACACAGATTTATCATTGAAAGAAACTTCGACACCGGTATGGCATACGCATCCATTTCTAATGGCTTTAGAAGTGGTGGTATCTTTGCTCGTTGTACTGATCCAGTTACATGCGCACCATTTGGTACTGAAGAAGTAATTAACTACGAAGCTGGCCTCCGATTAGAACCATCCGATGCTCTGGTATTTAATGTCACTGCATTTATGGCAGATTATAAAGACAAGCAAGAGCAGGTTACTACTAATGGGCTAGTTTGTGGTAACCCTGCAGAAGCGACTTGTACTTTTAGTCTTAACGCGGCTGAAGTGTCAATTTCTGGTCTAGAACTAGAAAGTCGTTACTATCCAAGTGAAAGTTTAAGCCTAAATGCCACTATTGGTATCTTGGACGCTGACTATGACTCATATGATGATGGTGGGGTAGATATCTCTGATATTGCTAAGCTTAGAATGGCTCCTGAAGTGACGTTCAACCTTGGGTTCGACTATGACGTCAGCCTCCCAGGTGGTGACTTGACTCTTTCAGGTAGCTTTAACGGTCGTGATTCTTATTGGGGTCAGGCGAATTGGAAAACTTTCAACTTTGCACAAGGGCCAAACATTGAGGTAGATTCATACGAGTCACTTGATTTGTCAGCTTCATTCCGAACTGAAACCTCAAATGGTAACCAAATCAAAGTTATTATCTTTGGTAATGATATCCTGGAAGAAGGTGGGCGTATTGCTCGTCCATTTGACGCCGGTGCATTCGCATTTGCTGCCCCTGCTAAGAGACAGCATTTTGGTATGAAAATTGGATATGAATTCTAAACCATAGGTTTAAACAAGTTAGAAACCCCCGCCTTTGGCGGGGGTTTTTTTATGCCTAAAATTGCATGCTGCGTTCTACAAACCAGAAACACGCAACAAAGCCGATTGTGTAAAATATAAATTTGTAACCCATGTTCATACAGAAGTTATATGCAGAGCCATTAAATTTCTGGGCTGCATAAACGAGCAGAATCACTGGTATAACAAATACAATTTGCCCGGCCTCAACTCCCAAATTAAAAAAAAGCAAAGCCGCAACCAGCCCGTCCTCAGGAAACCCAATACTGATAAGTTCATTTGCAAAGCCCAAACCGTGCACCAGTCCGAAAAATAGAGAAATCAAAACTGGGTAGCTTCGCGCCAGGGTTTTTCTTTCGGTTTGCAACAACTCGACACAAACCAGAATAATGCTCAATGAAATAAGTGTTTCGACATAAATGACTGGCAGAGTAAGAAAATTCAATGACGCCGCCGCCAATGTGAAACTATGGCCAATCGTGAAGCCGGTTACTGCCAAAAATATTTGCCCAGGCATGGTCGTTAACGCCATAAGACAAATGAGAAATAAAAGATGGTCCCAACCCTTTAAAATGTGACTGAAGCCAAGCTCAAGATAAGCCTTCGCCATGAGAGATGAGGAGTTGGATGACGGTGCCAGCGACTGTGGGATCGCCCAGGAAAGCTCATCCGGTTTAAGCAGGAACATGGCTGTGTTTTCATCGCCCTCCAAATTATTTTTATGCAAGCGCACAAAACTTGAGAGTGATGGATTGCCCAATGGATATGTCAACGTCAACATAGGCGCTAAATTCGGCGTGTTACCTGAACAAAGAAAATCGGCCCCGCCATAATAAGCCTCGCCCGTAAAGCGCTCCGGATAGGTGCGTATTAAATTACAGGCAGTTGCAAAGTTAATTATCGGATGCTTACGCGGAGATAAGGAGCCGGGAATTTTCCATTCGAGCCTCAACTCACCTGGGCGGGAATCATCTTGATAAATATCAATCAATACCGGACGCGGATCATGCGCCGCTGCAGGCGAGATAAGAGATGCACCTAAAGCCTGAAACAGGCCTACACTAAGCATAATAAAAAAAGCAAGCTGTATATGCCGAGACATCATCAGTCGTAAATAACAGTGTATTTTTTTCGCAAGCGATCGGCATGAGCCTGACGTGCCGCCTTGTTTAACGAAAGCTTCAAATCAAAAAGCGCCTTCGTCCTGACATCTGCCAGCATTGGTATTTTGGCATCGGTTTTATTAACCACACGCACAAGATGATACCCGTGGCGCGACGCAAATGGCCCTTGCCACTCTAAACCGGATGAAAGGCCAAACACAGAAGAGGCAAAATTTTCTCCAAAATGTGCGGCAATATCTTCTTGTGACTTGCGCTGGTAAGATTTGTGATAGATGAATCGATCCCCCTGCTCCGCAATTGCCAGAGAATTTTCATTATTGAGGGCTGACAAAACTTCTTGAGCTTTTTCTCTTGCCTCAGGAACAAAATAAATATGCGTAAAACTTATCTCGGCAGGGAGGCGATAATTCTCTTTATGCGTCTCATACCAATCGGGCAATAATGCCTCGGCTTTTTTGAGTATGTCTCTCTGTGTGTCAGCCAAAAATTCTAGTTTCTGAATTAAGCGCTGGCGAATGATGAAATCGCCCTCGTCCAACCCCATCCGGCGCGCTTCCCGCACCAATACTTCCGCGCGTATAAAGTCTTCT
Organism: Candidatus Micropelagos thuwalensis; assembly: GCF_000469155.1. Classification (NCBI taxonomy): domain Bacteria; kingdom Pseudomonadati; phylum Pseudomonadota; class Alphaproteobacteria; genus Candidatus Micropelagius; species Candidatus Micropelagius thuwalensis. The sequence goes on from NZ_AWXE01000004.1 coordinate 556,431, forward strand.
GTGAGCGCGTTGCGTTCATCGGTAGACATGACTTCCAGCTTGTTGGCAATAGCAGGTAAGCCAAAACTCTGACTTTTGTATTGATAAAATTCTTTCAAGCGCGCCTCTGAAACAATAATCTCATTCTCTGGTATAGGTTTTTGAGCCAGAAAAATCACATACAGAGCCGCTGAAAAAAGAATAAAAATAAATAGAGGTTCGCGCATAAAGCGCGGCACATCACGCTTGATTTGCATTGTGGAACTCACACATAAAACAGCCAGCTTTAAGAAAGATTACTTAGGGTAGTCTTCAGCTCCCCATAATTCAACACACGGTCATTCGGCAATTGGCGTATACCAGATTGGCGATGAATATACTCTTTCTTGAATAGCAACTGGAACATCATCAGGCACATCAAGATTAAACCTTTGAGCATCATAAGTTGTCCAACGCGGTGTTGGTATTTCAAGAACACGGACATAGTAAAAAGCCCTCAAAGATTTGTCAAAAGATGGGTCTGTCCAGACTGTTGCCAGATTTTCCGAACCGATTGTATTTGTATAAGAAGCCTCAGAGACATTAACAGTTGACCCAACAGGCTGCAGTGCACCAGATTTTGGATCCACTTCACGGCCATCTGACCAAGCAACATCATAGACTTGCTCTTTCAATTCACCGTTAGCATCCAACCAACCCTTCACGACCTGCACCCTATCAAGATTAGCTCCATCGGGGTCTTTAGATGCAGTTATCATAAACCGAGGGGCAGCCTCTTTATCATTTGCAATAAATAGGTCACCGCCCATTGGAACGCCTTTTTTATAGCCAAGCGTTGCATAATCTGGTTGTTCTAAATCAGTCTCATCAAAATCCCAGCCGCCGAAGAAACGCAAAACTATGCGTGGGCCAGTTGTCGCGTATACTTCCTTACGTTTGATAGCATCAAAAATCGCTTCGCGAGAGTTTTCCTCTGCCCAAACAGCTGCATAACCAGCCGCAGTGAGCAACCTGTTGTTCCAAAGCATACCACCCATTTTACTCTCTAGGCGCTCTGGTGTCGGCTCGGAATCAACAAATTTACCATAATAATTGTCACTGTCAGCTGTAGCCATAACTGTATGAGAATCCGTACTCCCAATCATGCCAAATTTAAACGGGTTCACACCCAACTTCTCCTCCAGCGCAAGGCCTGTTTTAAGTGCGGGGCGCGCATAGCTTCCAGTATACGCCACAACCTTTTTGTCTTTAGGAATCACATTTGAGTTGATATCTGTTTCATCCCATCTCTCAAAATCAGCAAAAGGGTCATTTGGTGAAACTAGAGGGTGAGTTTCGGAGTCACCCTTCACCTGTGTCATTTCAAGAACTGGCTCCCATCTGATACGAGTGTTGGCGTATTGCGTGTCAAGTGCTGCACCTGAAACACGCTCTCTAGAATACATCCGACCCTCTGACAAATTACTGTTATGTGGGATTGCGAGCACCTCACCGCCTGTTTTCTTTTCATATTCCTCTAAACGTTCCCAAAGGTACTCAGGGTCGTTATTTTCAGTTGATGAAACTGGAATAGCGCCAAGTGTTTTTTCTGCACCATCTCTAAAAATAACCACACGGTGCATATTGTCGCCGTCTATCATTGAAGTCCACTCATATCCGGAAAAGGCTGAAAATTTACCAGGGTCATTGTGCCTTTCTGCGGTCTCAACCATTTCAGCCCATACGCCTTTAAAGAAAGCCTCATCCGGATACTCAATTTTTGGTTTAGAGTCTGAGGACGATGTATCAGCATCAAATGAGCCTACCCATTCTTGAATAATACTTTGTAGATCATCATCGTCGAGCCAATTTTTCCAACGCTTACCTAATTCGGTTTTTTCAATGCCATGCTTTTGGTCCATGATACTTGCAATAACCCCCAAAAATTCTGCATGGTCAGACACCAACAAAAAATCGAGAGGTTTTTTTAATTGCGCGATGTCGCCCGTATGCGCTTCAACGGGCTCTCCCTTTGCAAACTTAAATGCGTCATCCGCGGTCATCATCCGATTGCCAAACGAAAATGAGTCCATTGATAATCTTGAGTGAACATGCAGGTCACCCCAATATACTCCATCAGGTGATGACCCTGACGTTAACCGCTCATTTGAAAGAGAAGAAACGCCACCATTATCTTTTTTTTGAGTTTCTTGCTGGTCACCGCAACCAATCAAAATGACACTCAGAAAAAAGACAAAAATAAGAGTTAGGCCGTGGCGACCAAAGTGAGACATTGTCATATTATTACCCTCCATTTAATGGTTATTTTAACCATTAAAAAACTTTTTTAATCCTATCGAAAAAGCTTGTTTTAATCATCTATCCTATTGATAAGGTCATAGAGAATTTTTGGGGGGTATGGCATGAAAAATCGCAGCATTATTCTAGCGAAACGACCTATAGGCAATCCTAAGTCCGATGACTTCGCTTTGCACGAGGGAGAGTTGCCGGATATTCAAGACAATGAAATTCTTGTCAAAAATTTTGCCATTTCTCTTGATGCTGGATTTCGCAATTGGATGAATGAAGACGCTGGCGATGAAATTCTCCCCGCCATGCCTTTGGGTGAGCCTGTAATGGGGCTTTCGCTTTGTGAAGTAATTGAAACAAAAAACTCAGAATATGCAGTCGGTGATAAATTAATGGCCCGTTTTGCGTGGCAGGAATACTCAATCGGCAAGCCAGGAGATTTTATTGCCAAACTGCCCAGAGACCTATCCTTCCCATATAGTTATTATCTTGGAGTTCTTGGTGATACCGGTATGTCTGCTTACTTCGCGCTCACTGAAATTGCGCCTCCTAAAGAAGGACAAACTGTTCTCATAAGTGCGGCAGGTGGGGCGGTAGGGTCTATTGCCGGGCAAATCGCTAAAATTTATGGCGCTCGTACTGTTGGTATTTCTAGTAGCCCTGAAAAATGTAACTTTCTTATCAATGACCTTGGCTATGATGCAGCCGTAAACCGCAAAGCGCCAGAGGGTCAAGCAGAAGCGATTAAGGCGGTCTGCCCTGACGGGGTTGATGTTTTTCTTGATAATGTCGGTGGTGAAACGTTACAAGCCGCCATCACAAATATGAACCATCGCGGTAGGATTGTAATGATTGGCGCTGTGACGCATTACACATCTGAAGGCCCGCCCACTGCTCCAAATAATTTGTTTGAGCTATCTTCTAAAGAAATCACAGCACAAGGTTTAATGACGCATTTCAGGCATGACAAATATGACACCGTCCGCCAGCAACTTGAAACATGGCTCTCCGAAGGCAAGCTTAAAAGCTTTGAGCACAAACTTAACGGTATCGAAAATGTTGGAGTGGCTTTTTGCCAAATGTTTGATGGCAAAAATTTCGGTAAGACAGTTGTGGATCTATAGAATTCTCATGGTCAGTTAAAATGGAAAATATGCGCTGCTATGAGGATATTGAGGTTGGTGAATATCTAGCCTCTTCTGAATTGGTTGTTGACGGTGAAGACATGATTGCCTTTGCCAAAAATTATGACCCGCAATGGTTTCATTTAGAAGTTCAAGATTCTAATTCCATGCGATTTGGCGAGGTCATTGCCAGTGGTATTTATGTTGCCGCATTATGGCGCAAACTTGATCATGAGATAAATGGCGATGTTGACTATATTTGTGGTGTCTGTTGGGAAAAAGCTGAGTGGAAGCTTGCCGTCCGAGCAGGAGACACACTCCGCGCCACAAGTGAGGTGGTTGAAAAAAGGCCTTCATCCTCTGACCCTACGCGAGGTGTCATTACCTATATATGCAGACTTGAAAAACCCTGCAGCACAACAGTCTTCGAATTCCGAAGCATCGCCCTGATAAATCGCCGACCGGATAACTAAAAATCAAGGTTAGCCATAGTCCGGCTCATCCCACCACGGATAAAATTCCGGCATATGTTCGCTAGGCTTATCAGTATACACGGCAGCGCGCTTTTCTAGGAAAGAGTCAATCCCTTCCTTGGCATCACGCTGCTGTCCCTGCGCATAAACCGCACGGCTGTCAATTTTATGTGCTTCCATCGGGTGGTCTGCCCCCAGCATTTTCCACATCATCTGACGCGTGAGCGCAATTGAAACTTGAGCGGTTTCTTGTGTAAAGGAGCGTGCAATTTCCTTTGCACGATTAAGTAGCTGTTCTTGCGGTACAACTTCGTTAACCAAACCGCCATCGAGGGCTTCTTGTGCTAGAAAAACATCACCCTTATAGCACCACTCAAGCGCTTTTGATATGCCAACCAATCTTGGCAGAAACCAAGACGAACACCCTTCCGGCACGATGCCCCGCCTACTGAAGACAAAGCCGAACCGAGCATTATCTGATGCTATTCGAATGTCCATCGGCAGGGTCATTGTGACACCGACGCCAACAGCAACGCCATTTATCGCGCAGATATATGGCTTTACTGAATTATAAACTTTTAGATTAAATAAACCTGCCGTATCTCTAATGCCAGGGTGCCCCCAATTTATGGTGCCGTCATCATTGTTGAGGCCATCTGTGTCTTCTATCAGTGCAGACTGAAATGTATCCACACCGCTGGACAAATCTGCCCCCGCGCAAAATGCCCGCTCTCCCGAACCAGTGACGACCACTGCCCGAACGTCATCATTTGCGTCGGCCTTTTCGACCATATCGACTAACTCCTTAGTCATAGTCATTGTCCAGGCATTCATGGCCTCTGGACGGTGAAGCGTCACAGTCAAAATTCCATCATTATCCAAATCAGTTAAAATATGCTCGTAGCTCACGCGACACCCTCCCCCGCTAAACATCAACTCAATATCTACATACTAGCATAGATGCAGATGTTAACAATTTTAAGAGTCCTTAAAAAAACTTGTTTAGAACAGGCCATATTAATGGTTAAATTTTGTTAACTTTACTCAGTCCATAATGAATGCGACGAGTATGAGGTGAGGGGTATCGGGAGAGATTATGCTTAAAATCATAGGGCGTATCTTCGCAATCATAATAGCGCTACTTGTCTTGCTTTTTATAGCGTACAAAATTCTATCCAGCATTCCGGATTACGAGATTGACGCTAGTACGGTAATTATCCCACCACAATCAGCCAAATCCAAACCCGAAACATATGCCTTCGGATATGACCCGTTACCTGAATATACAGAGCCCATTAAGAATTGCGTCAATAACAACCGGCTGAAAAACCCCTATTATGGCGACCTTCATATCCATACAGCCTTGTCCGCAGATGCCTTTCCCGAAGGCACACGAACATTCCCTGATGCGGCTTATCGATTTGCCAAAGGCGAGGCGATAGACCTTCCGGACCCGCCGGCTGATGCACCGCAAAAATTTCAACTTTTACGGCCACTAGATTTCGCGGCTGTTACCGATCATGCAGAAGCACTGGGTGAGGGCTATATCTGCCGCAATCCCGGCGCTTTTGCCGGGCATGATAGCCGCGCATGTGATACTTTTCGTGGCGGTGGCTTTGAGGGCGTTCGTGTATTTAATCAGATTAATGCCGATTTAACTCCCGAAAGACGCGAAGCTGTTTGCGGGGCTGGCAATAAAGATTGTATCGCGGCAGATAAAATTGTCTGGCAACAGATTATTCAGGCAGCAGAAACAGCCAACGACAAAACTGAGGCCTGTCGCTTTTCATCTTTTGTTGGTCTAGAATACACACGAAGTCCTGACGCCAAGCATACCCACCGTAATCTGATTTTCCGGAATACAAACGTGCCGGATCTCCCGCCGTCACACCATATGTTCCCATTCCCTTATCAACTTTTTGATCATCTTGAGGAGGCGTGTAGGAGCGGTCGTGATACCTGTGACGTCATTGTTATTCCGCATAACGCAAATATCTCAGGGGGAAATATGTTTAACCCTCGTGAAATTGAAAATATGTCTGACACTTCCCGCTACGCTGCCTATGCGCTCAGAAGAAGCTATGAAAGGCTCTATGAGATTGCCCAGCACAAAGGGTTTTCGGAGTGTCTAAACAGGGTAACGGATATTCTTGGAGACGTTGACGAGCTCTGTGATATTGAAAAACGCCGCGAATTTGGCAATCAAGAACTTGATTTTGCGCTAAATAGGCTCGTCCCTAAAATCGGTATGACAAACACGCCAGAATGCAACGAAGATCATCGTGACCCTAAAACAGGTTTCTATTATGGCGGCTGCCTGTCAAGCCGAGATTTTGCGCGCGGCGCTCTTCTTGAAGGCATCCGAGTAAAAAATAAACATGGCGTGAACCCATATGAATTCGGATTTATCGCCAGCACTGATACACATATATCCACCTCTGGCAGCACAGAAGAGGCGCGCTGGCCAGGGCATAAAAAGACTGAGCTTGGCCTTTCTGGACGTTTCAGCACTGCGGATGTTGGGCACACGGATGCTATTCGAACAAATCCAGGCGGTTTGGCAGGTGTCTGGGCGGTTGAAAATTCCCGCGACGCCCTGTTTCACTCTATGAAGCGGCGCGAAACGTTTGGCACTTCTGGCTCGCGCATCGCACCGCGTTTTTTTGCCGGACGGTATGATGAAAATATATGTAGCCAATCCGACTGGCTCGATCAGGCATATGCAAACGGCACACCTATGGGCGCCCATTTGCCGCCGCAAGACGCACCCTTTAACTTTATACTCGAAGCCAAAGCTGACCCAATGTCTAAACCGCTAGAGCGCCTACAGCTTGTAAAAGGCTGGGTTGATGCATCGGGACAAAAACATAACCGCGTCATTGATGTAATGACCGCCAAAACCCCAGATGGTGCAAACAGATTGTGCACCGTATTTTCAGACCCGAATTATATGCCCAACACAGACAGCTATTATTACCTTCGTGTTGTTGAACAAATGTCACCGCGTTGGCACAAAACTTACTGCGATAGTTTGCCCAGTAATGTACGGGAAGAAAAATGTAAGAACCTACCTGTTAGGGATTACATTCACGAAATGGCATGGACATCGCCTATATGGTTTTCACCCCATCACAAAATAATCTCAGTTAAATAGAGCTTCAAGAACTCGACAAATATGGAGAAATTATGAATAGGTTTAAAGGAAAAAAGGTTTTAGTTACAGGAGCGGCATCCGGCATTGGGCAAGCAACAGCTATTCGCTTCGCCGCAGAAGGGGCTCATGTCATTATCGCTGATGTTAATGAGGCCGGTCTTCAGGCGACAGCTGAACTCATGGCGCAAGCACCAACAGTCAAACCCTATAATGCCCTCGACAATGCCTCTTCTCAGAGACTTGTAAATGAGTCTGCTGAAGGCGGGCTTGATGTTGTTTGCAATATTTCAGGTACATTTGGGTGGGGGCCTTCAGAGAATTTCTCCCTCGACGAATTTGAACGAATTATGCAAATAAACACGACAAGTGTTTTTGCGATTTGTCAGGCCGCGCTACCACATCTTGAAAAGACAAAAGGCACGATTATCAATACGGCCTCGACTGCGGCACTACAGGGCATTGCTTATACGATTGCATATTCAGCATCCAAACACGCCGTCGCCGCAATCACCAAAGGTCTTGCTCTGGAATATGGCGCAAAGGGCGTGCGCGTTAATGGGATTTGCCCTGGTCACGTGGACACACCTATGGCAGCCCAAATACAGGAAAATATCCCAGATGGCGATATTGATTTTAATTTGATTATGCGAAACGCGCCTAAGCTTCTCGACGGCACGTGTCAGCCATCAGATATTGCCAGCCTATTCGCCTATCTTGCCAGTCAGGAAGCCAGCAAAGTCACAGGGTCACTCTTCACTATGGATGGCGGGCAACTTGCAGGTTAATAATATAATTATTGCTTAATACATTTAGGGGGGAGTGATGAAAATCCTTAGACTTCATAGAGTGGAATATTTCGTTAATGATGTTGAAGAAGCCGAGGCTAACTTCTCAAAACTGCTTAATACAAAATTTATCGACCACAGAGAGCAAACGCGCCCATTTGGCTCTCTGTCACTAATGAATATTGACCTTGGCACGGAATTGGTTGCGCCGGTTCCTGGCGGTGTGCTGGATCCAGTTCTAGCGGCAAATGGTCAGGGCATTTTGACTATTGTGTATGAAGTGGAAGATATTAACGAAACCCGAGACTATCTTCTTGAGAATGGTTTCGAGATTTTGAACGACGCTGTTATTCCCGTGGCTGGCGGAGAGGTGTATCACCAGATTTCACTGACTGCCAGCGAGCAGACGGCCAATATAGTGATTACCTATCTACAAATAACACAAGGTTAAAAGCGCTTTCAAAATTCCAAAGACAAATATACCTGCACGTGGTTATGCACATATTTAAACCGCAAACATAAAAAAATGCTTGCTGTCATTAAGTGTTTTTGATAATCATTAGCAACTAATGGAGCTACTATGTACATCTGTGTTTGCAACGCCTTAACTGATAAACAAGTCGAAACCGCCATCACCAGCGGGTGCAGACGACCTGATGACATTTACTCCCAATGCGGCACAAAGCCCCAATGCGGGCGATGTGCAGAACGGATGTTAGAGTTGCTGGAATCGACTGACGCCCCGGTCTCGGCTGCCGCACACGCTTAAAACCGAAACTTCAAAATATTTACGCCTCAGTACCAATCTGTTCTTGCAGGTAGTTTTGGATGCCGGTTTTTTTAATCAAGCCCTGCTGTGTTTCAATCCAATCAATATGCTCTTCCGTGTCGTCTAGGATATTCTGAAAAATTTCACGCGTCACATAATCACGTTCGTTTTCACACAAAAGAATAGCTTCTTTGAGACAACCTTGATTAAGCATTTCGACGGAAAGGTCGGCAGAAAATATTTCCTCAACATTCTGTCCAATCTTTAACAGCCCCAGATCTTGCAGATTTGGCAATCCTTCAAGCATAAGAACGCGACCAATTATCATATCTGCATGCTTCATTTCGCCAATACTTTCGTGATAAATCTTATCACCCAGAACATTAAAGCCCCAATCCTTGAGCATGCGCGCATGTAAGAAGTACTGATTAATTGCTGTCAGCTCATTTTTTAAAATAGTATTGAGGTGCTTAATTACCTCTTGACTGCCCTTCATAATGCTTTCCTTTTCAGAACATAGATTTAAATTATACTTATATATATAATCCTTATTCGCAAAAAGGAAAGAAAAAATTGTTTAAAAACAATGGCTTGCAACTGATAAGCATTACTATTCGCAACTAGATCTACGTTGCCCATACATTTGGCTCAGAACGAAAAAACACGCCCCGGTAAAAAGGCGTGTTTTAAATTATTCGAGGTATAAAATCAGCCAAAATCAACAAGACCCCATTAAACGGTACGCATTAATAAGGGGCAAGTCTTAAAAAGCCTGATTAGAGGCGACTATTCAGCAAGCGCTAGATTACAAGCTGATTGCTTACCGTTGTTACCAACCTGCTTCTCGAAAGTAACAACGGCACCTTCTTCAAGAGTAATACCACATTTTTGTACTTCTGAGATATGCACAAATACGTCATCTTCACCTTCAACGGCGATAAATCCGTATCCCTTTGTGGCGTTAAACCACTTACAAGTTCCTTTGATCATCTTAAATCCAAGTTAGGCAAAATTTGTCAGTTTACCAAAAACTTGAAAAACAAGAGTTGGGATCGGGCTAAAACATGCCTTAAACTACCCGTCACAATATTGCTAACAGGCGTGGAGCAAAATTGCTACTGAAAATATAGATATTGGAGATTAAATTTTATCAAAAATATCCAAATATCACTCATAAACAACACTATAAACTTGGCAATAATACTGAGCAATCATGTAGACTGAACATATGAATTTATATTTTCTATTATTTGCCGCCATCAGCTTTGAAGTGATAGGGACGATGCTACTTCCCGCCACGCAAAATTTTACGAAGCTTATACCAAGTACTATCACACTCGTTTCGTATGGAATCTCTTTTTATCTACTTGCCTATCTCTCTCAGAAATTGCCCCTGTCTATTGTCTATGCATCTTGGGCTGGGCTTGGCGTTTTTTCGGTGACACTTCTCAGCTATTTTTTTTACAAACAAAGCCTCAACTGGCAGGTTATTTTTGGATTAAGCCTGATTGTGCTTGGCGTTATTATTGTGAATATATTTAAAACACCCACGACTTTCTTTGACGCTTAAAACAATTCCTTAAATGCCCAAAACATAAAAAAAGCCCCGCCAAAAGGCGGGGCATAAAATTAGGTCATCATTATTTGGTTTTATGACGTATAGGTTGTTCCGGCGTTACTGGTTTCACCCCCTTCTGTCTCTTCTTCATCGCCATGATCGCCATCGCCGTGATCGCCATTGCAATGCCCGGCAAGCATCAATGATCCCGTGGAAGTTTCAAGATTTGAGGTAGTGGTATATCCATTAACTGATGGTGCATAAATCAAGCCCATCATCAAAAACGCTAGAACAAATGGTGTAAGGGATTTAAGCATTTGAGCCTCCAATATTTACATCTATAATTACATAGATTTTTCTTCTGAGGCATCAACAAAATTTTTATTTTGCGCGCGAAACTAAACCTCAAAAGATCTATTTTTAAGGCTGACCCATTTAATAGCATTTGCAATAAGCCGTCGATAAAACGGATTTACATAGGCCGAAGGGCCATCACCAAACTGTAGATAGACAATGCGACTATTACCGATTTCTTTTGTCCAGCCAACGAGAGAACTTCCCGGTTTATGCTGCCAACCGCTATTATCATTTAATCTGCCATCACGAACTGCAGCGGAGGCTGAGTAAAAATTATCTGCCGTGAAACTGAAATCGCTGCGTAATAACGGGTTAACATCATCCTCAAACACCTCGTAAAGATATAGCTCATCTGTAATCTCAAATTTCGGCGGCAGGCCTTCAGTAACAGGGTGGTCGGCAAGCACCTCCACCTGATGCGTCACATCATGGCGATATCCGCTATCTTGGCGCAGCTCGCCGCGTAATTCGCGAGGCAGATAGAAGAATCGCCCCCCAATAATCTCGCTATAGGCCTCCCAGTCTTGCCAACCGGCAATTGCATGGTGCAAAAAAACAAACCCGTGTCCTGCATCAACAAGCTGTTGGAAATCCTTTTGATAGGCTTCAGATGGAGATATAATATCTGGGTGCGCATTTTCATGGAAAGAAATGCCCGGCATATCATATAGCACCAGAGCATCATAAACCTCGGCTTGTTTGACATTAAACAAAGCCTGAGAAGCAGGCTGCTCAACTAGTGTCCAGTCTAGATTATCCATGTTGTCAAAAATATCGTAGAACGCCTGACGCTCATAAGGGTGGCCTTTGACAGATAGAAGAATGCGATGAGTTTCAGACATGTTACCCTCATGTTGGTTCTAGATAATTTTCTGAAGACAAAAATCCACATTTGAGGCCACTAAACACTAAAGACCCTCACACACGACCCATGCAAGCGTTGAAAAAGAATTGCTAAAGTGAGCAGAAGTGGTTTCATTTTGCTTTATTTCCTCCAGGATTTTCAATATTTTGTTGATTTAATTTAACCGGCAGCAAAATTTCGTTATCCCTCAAAAACCAGGGAATGAATGGCGGGTCATAAAAAGCATAAATTGGTCGACCAGAAGCCTCATATCCATTTTGAGCAATAAACGCCTTAAGCTTGGCTGTGTTTTCTTCAATCTTCTTATCACTTTGCGATCCCCGAAAGGACACACTGGCGAATCGTTGGGCCTTTAGCTTTGAAACTGTAACGCCCTTTTCACTTGGTAAAGGTATATTTTCTTCAGCCATATTTCTTGGAAGAAAAAAACGAACGATCCATCTCTCTGCCGAGTCATCATAATTCTGATTGGCTAATGTTTGTGCTACAGGTGACGTCATCGATATTTCTAAATTATCTTCATTTTCGCCACTGATGTATCTGAACAATCTGCGGAACGCATCACTGGCGGCCTCTTTCCGAGAAGAAAAAACTTCAGTTTCTACAGCCATCACAGAAGTGTAATCTCTGATTGCAAATATACCCTTTTCAAGAATAACCTTATAATTTGGCTGCTCAATTTCAGCCCAAGCTGGCAATGAGAAGAGCATTGCAATGGTGAGGATTATTAGTTTCATTTTTTACATCTCAAGTATTCTATTAATTTTTCATTAGCGCCATGTCTCAATGATGAGCCCAAGCTAAGGCAACAATAGAAATTATCATTTGTACCATAAAAATACTTACTGAGAGGCGATGCAATAAATCAAAACTCCTGCTGGAAGCATTAGGCTCTTGAAGCAATGCATCTCTTTTTTCATTGATTAATGGAGTTAAATAAAAGGAGTTAAATCCAAAACCGAAGGTTGAAACCATAGTCAGTATCACTAAATCACCTCTTCCAGCCTGATATGCGAAAACACTTGCTAATAGTGTGAGCACCAGGCCATATATGAACATTCTAGGGAATAATTTCCGAAGCAGCTTGCCTGCATTAGTTTCATCAAGTGCTGCAAAAACAGATGGGGCTATTACAGTCAGAAAAAGCAACATAAAGCCCAGAACCATAGCATTTAAAATTAGAAACAAACCAATATACATTTTATGCCCATAGAAAAGTTAAGCTATAATTTTTACTTAGTTTAAGTAATCAGGAGTTGGATGACACATAATACTTGCTACTGACTGCTCAAATATTTAGATATTGCAATATCTAAATCTGTAAGCTCATCACAGCCTTCAGGGCATAGCATTCTCAATTTTACAAGATTAGATTGAGCGGAACCCACATCATCAAGTTTTAAAAATAACTCACCCTGATATTCTAGGGCTAATTTATGGTCAGGCTTAATAGATAGAGCTTCTTCATAATAAATTTTACTTTTGTCATAATCACCAATTTTGCGATGAGCAAAACCGAGATAATTGTAAATATCGGAATTATCAGGCTCTTCTTGAATTGCTTTTTTTAACTTTTTAATTGCACGCACATATTTATCATTTTTTATTAATTTCTTTGCGTCATTGATAAGTTTGCTAACACTTGGTTCATAACCATAACCTCCAGCAGCCCAAACTGGCGTCGAGAAAAGCAGTGCGGTGGCGAGGAGGAGTGGTTTCATTATTTAACGCCTCATTAATTTTTTATGCATAAATTGTGTCTGCAAAAATTCTAATTCCGCAAAAAATTAATACTAATACTATTCCAATGAACTCAAAATTCTTTCTGGCCATACAAAATTAATCGCTGATTTAGATATTTTCCATTCCTGGTCAACTTTCACATAAGTTTCATCATAAAAGGCCAACCAAATAAGGGGGTTTTCTTTCGGGCTTTTTCTGGCGTCAATGTTTAAAAGATAACATGTTCCCCGCGCGCTGTGATCATCAATTAAATCCACCAAGTGATTAGTATTATAATGCATAGAGCTGAATTTATGCATCCAATTATCCTCAAAAAACCTCAAAATAGTTTTTATATATCTCTCCTCTTCCCTTCCATGACCCATATGGGCCAAACTCACAGATACCATCAGGAGTGAATAAATTGACCAGCTGGTTTAAATCGCGGGAGTCAATCAATTGATTATATTTCATTCTCAGGAAGCGGATTTTTTCAACCTCTAGAAGTTGCTTTAGATTTTTGATTTCTTCTTTCGAAAAGCTCATCCCAGAAAATCCTATCTATTATAAAACTATTATATTAAGGAGTGTTGGATAAATTTTTTCAAGTTCTAATATTAAATATCTATTAAGAGGCAGTTATGAGAATTTTGATTTTAATTTTTTCATTAATCTTTGGCGGCTCAGGCATTGCTAAAGATTTTCGTGAATATGGTTTTGCCATGATGACAGATAGTAAATGTGATAATCATGAGGAAGCCATGAAATATCTTAAAAAGGTTGTAGCTTATGTTGAAGCTAATGCGCCAAATAGCACATATGTAAGGTGTGGAAAAGATTTAGAAGGCAGGCAGGGCTGCCTCGTTATGACTGAAAATTACGAAGCCTTTGAAGCAAATCAATCATTTTGGGAAACAGATGAAGAATGGAATCGGTTAATGCGTCTGGCTTGGAAAGAATGCGGCATTGATGAATTTGGGTTTGGTCGCAAAGCATTAACTTTTGAATAATCTTTAAACATTTTCTTACTTACAAAATGTTTCATAATAAACAGAATAACTAGCAGCTATATCAGTCAGCCATTTGATTTTAGCAGCAGGTTCGAGCGTGTCGGCAGAATTTTCAGGAATACTTCTGAGTTCATCCCAAAATTTGTCAGCTTCAATTAGCAATGCACCGGCACCCATGGCCAATTCTTGGCAGTCCTGCCTAGTCGGCCCTATGTTTTCAGATAACCTATTAGAGGGACTGTTATACGCCGCCAGCATAAGCGAAGATAAAACCAAAGTAACAATGATTATAAGTGGCTTCACTTCAATACCCCTAATAATTTTTATCTCCGAACTCTCTCACCGCTTATTATGATTTGAAGAATTCCAAAAAAATGGAGCGGGCGATGAGATTCGAACTCACGACATCAACCTTGGCAAGGTTGCGCTCTACCCCTGAGCTACGCCCGCAACTATTTTAGATATCATAGCGGGTTATGCCCCAAAGCAAAAATGATTGCAACCTCTTTGACTACCCTCTTGTTGAGTCAGCTGAAGTTTTAGTGCGAAAATTCATCGCATAAATAAAGAAAACAGACATCACGACTGTCACCATAAACCCTTGAAATGCAGCATCATAAGCGCCTGTCTGACTATGCATCACTCCAATAAAACTTACAAAAATTATTGAAAGACCCTGCATAACCGGGGCCATAAACCCCAGAACCGAGCCTATGCTGGCTGGGCCAAATGCAGAAGCCGTTAGCGATGACCAGACCGGGTAAATGCCGCCGACAGCAGCTCCAAAAATCGAAACAAAAATCAGCAAACTCCAGTAATCAGGCCGCATTAAAAAAACAACCAAAAGAAGAAAATGAAACAAAGCAACCAAAGCAAACAAATGCCTGACATCAAAATAATCAGCCATAAAGCCAATAATGAGTTTTCCAGCGACTGCGGAAATCGTCATAGCAGAAATAATCGTCGTGGCCTGCAAAACTGTAAACCCACTATCTACCAGAAACGGGAATTTTGATGTGAGAACTGCTTGATCACTGGCAAGCAAAAGGCCACACCCCATAGCTACTAGCCAATAATTACGGGTTGTCACAATCTGCTTTAGGCTCAGAGTTTTGTCACCTGTCGGCGCCTCTTTCCGTGACACATCCTCTTGCGTATCAAATTCATCAAAGTCGTTAATGTCTGCCGGTGCTGGACGCCCCCTAACAAAAAGTCCGACAAGGACAAATATAATAATCGCCACTGACCAGCCTGTGAGGAGCATCGCCATTCGCCAGCCATAAGAGGTTATAAAAAAAGATATAACTGGCACCATGAGCGCGCCGCCAACAGACGACGTCACAGACATGAGCCCTAATGCGCGCCCTCGGCGTTTTTGAAACCAGCGCACTGTGACAGCATTGCCTGCAAGCCCGCCACAAGAACACACCGAAATACTGAGCATCACAAAAATACCAACCATCATCACCATTAAGCTTTGCGCCATAGCAACAAGCGTGAATGCACCTCCAAAACTAAGCGACCCAAACATGATCACATATTTCGCATCAAATTTATCCAACAGTCGACCAACCAGTGGCGACCAAATAGCAAGTCCGACCAGCATTGAAATATAGGCATTATTAGCGGTAGCACGCGATATACCAAACTCTTCAGTGACGGGGATGACAAAAAGCTGGAAGCTGTAAATTGTAGAGCCAACAATCAGCATAGCAGATACAAAACAGGCAGATAAAACAATCCAACCAGAATAAATCGTTCCCAAGCGGGGCGGGGTTCCTATCACTTTTTATTTCCGTTCAACGATTAAATAAGAAAGACAACCTACTTTAAAAACACTCCCACGTCTCAGTAAACTTATAATTGACATTAAGGGGCGGGCTTTTAAATTGAGGGCTGGAGGCATCAGTGAATACACCTAAAAAAATGATAAGAGTAGCAAATGCTCAAGGATTCTGGGGAGACAGTCTGCTCGGCCCCAAAAGGCTGGTTGAAGAAGGACCGGTAGATTACCTGACTTTCGACTATCTCTCCGAAATTACAATGAGCATCATGCAAAAACAAAGAATGCGCGACCCAGAGTCAGGTTACGCGCGTGATTTCATTAAAATGCTTAAAATTATAATGCCGCAATGCAAAGATAAAGGCATCAAATTAATTGCCAATGCGGCGGGCGTAAATGCACCGGCCTGCCTTGCCGCTACAAAACAAGCGCTTTCAGAGATTGGTCTAGAGGGTATCCGCATCGGCATTGTTGAGGGTGACGACATTCTCGACAAACTAGATGTGCTGACAAATGCAGGCGAAGAGCTGGTAAACATGGATACCGGCGCAGCTTTGGCTTCTGTTAAAAACGATATTATCAGCGCCAATGTGTATATCGGTGCGGCATCAATTGTTGAAGCGCTTCAGCAAGGGGCAGATATTGTTATTACCGGACGAGCCAGCGATCCCTCTCTTGCCGTAGCCCCGCTAGTCTATGAGTTTGGCTGGTCCTTTGAAGATTTCGACAAAATCGCATCCGCCACCGTGCTCGGACATATCATTGAATGTGGCCCCCAATGCACCGGCGGCAATTATACTGATTGGCGGGATGTTCAAGATTTTGCACATATCGGCTTTCCGGTTGTCGAGGCATATGAGGACGGCTCATTTGTCGTCACAAAACATGACGGCACAGGTGGATTGATAAATGTGGAAAGCGTCACCTCGCAGCTACTTTATGAGCTTGGTGATCCGGCGCGTTACCTCAGTCCCGATTGCATTGCAGATTTTACTTCAATCCATATGGCACAAGATGGGCCCAACCGAGTGAAGGTTCATGGTGTCAAAGGCCTTCCACCAACAGACAGTTTCAAGGTCTCCATGTCCTTCTCAAAAGGCTATAAAATCCTCACCACACTTTGCATTAGTGGCCCTGACGCAATTGAAAAAGCCCATATTGTCTCTGACATGGTGTTTACACGCATGAAAATGCTCGGCGCAGATATCCCAGAACATGACCGCTTCTTGGAGTTATTCGGCAGTAACGTTCTTTATAAGGGCATCGTGGAAAGCCCCGACCAACCACATGAAATTCTGATGCGGCTAGGCGCAAAGGGTATGGATGCGGACAAGCTTAATGTGATGTCGAGCGAAATTGCGCCGGTTTTAACCTCCGGCCCGCCGGGCATTACCGGATTTGCGGCGGGAAGATCGCGCGCATCGGAGGTTGTCGGCTATTGGCCCGCGCTTATTAACAAGGATAAAATTGAAACAACTGTCAAAGTTGAGGAGGTTTAAGGGTGGAACAAAAGCAGGTAAAACTGATGGATATCGCCCTTGCGCGCTCTGGCGACAAAGGGAATGGAAGTAATGTCGGGGTCATCGCCAGATCACCCGAAATTTATGCCTTTCTTGATAAAGAGCTAACCGCCGCGCGTGTCGCTGACCATTTTAGCGAAATAGCACTCGGTGGCGTGACGCGTTATGATTTGCCGAATTTAAATGCTTTTAATTTTTTACTTGAGGAATCGCTAGGCGGAGGTGGCACTGAAACACTCATAACCGACGCCCAGGGCAAAGTGCATGGGCTTGCACTTTTGCATATGGAAGTAAACATTGATGAAAGCCTTCTTTCGACAATAAAACATGACTGACATCATTCATAATCTTTATCGCCGCGCTCAAAAAAATAAGAAGCGCATTTTATTTCCAGAAACATCCGACCCACGCATTCAAGAAGCTATAAAGCTCATACAAAAAGGCGGCGAAGTTATACCCGTCGCGCTTAGTGCTGATGCCGGACTGCCAGTTGATACGGAGATTTTTTACGACCATCCCGATAAAAATCTCTGGCTGAACAGAATTTATGAGCATGTGCAAAACAAAAGAGGGCTTGAGCGTGCTAAAGTCGAACAATCCTTGTCCAACCCGCTATTGTTGAGTTGTTATTTGCTTGCCGTGGGTTATGTGGATGGCGGCGTAGCTGGGTCAATTACAACAACAGCCAATGTTTTAAAAGCGGGCTTTAAAAGCCTTGGCGTCAAGGACGGTACCAAAACTATTTCCAGCATGTTTTTAATGGCTTTACCGGACGGAGGGGTTTTGAGCTATGGCGATTGTGCAGTTGTCCCCAATCCAACTGCCGCGCAATTAGCTGATATCGCCATTTTCACATCCGAAACACATCAGCGCCTGACCGGAGAGATACCTCATGTCGCGATGCTTTCCTTTTCAACAAAAGGCTCGGCTAATCACGCCGATGTTAACAAAGTCACCGAAGCCATGGCGCTCGTATCACAAAAAGCCCCTCACCTAAATATTGATGGTGAGTTGCAATTTGATGCTGCAATTAACCCAAAAATAGGTATCCGAAAGGCGCGTGATTCCGCGGTAGCGGGCAAAGCCAATGTGTTTATTTTTCCTGACCTCGATGCAGGGAATATTGGCTATAAAATTACGCAGGAACTGGGCGGCGCACGCGCCATCGGACCTATTCTGGGGGGATTCCCCAAACCATGGATGGATCTGTCCCGTGGCTGTGGTGTCCAAGATATTATAGATGTCGCGGTTGTTTCTGCCTTGCTGGGCGATACAACATCTTGAAGCTGGAATGTTTAAAGTGTCAGAAAAACAGGAAAATCATCAACAGCACTTGGCAAAACCATCAAAAGACCCCACTTTAGTAACATAAGGATATGAACTTCCTGCAAGGAAGCAAAAACGGGACAAATTATGGACAAAACACCGGAAATTCAACAAAACCCATCAGCTATGGGCGCGATTGGCGGACAGACAACGGAAAGTGTTGTCGAAACAACCACGCAAAACTTTATGGTCGATGTTATTGAGGCCTCACAGCATATGTTGGTTCTGCTTGATTTCTGGGCCCCATGGTGCGGCCCCTGCAAGCAACTAACGCCGCTTCTTGAAAAGCTTGCCACACAAAGTAATGGCGCCGTACGCTTGGCAAAAATGAATATTGATGAGCACCCGCAGATAGCCCAACAATTGCAGGTGCAATCTATTCCAGCTGTTTTTGCCTTTAAGAATGGTCAACCTGTAGACGGTTTCGCAGGCGCCTTGCCCGAGAGCCAGCTCAAAGCTTTCATCGAAAAAAACCTTGGCGAAGACCTCGCGCCAGACCCCATTGAGGAAATGCTGGCCGCCGGTAAAGCAGCGTTGGAGCAAGATGATTTCACCAACGCCATGCAAATTTTTGGCGCAATCGCCCAGCAAGACAACACCAATACAGCTGCGCTTGGTGGGCTGGCACAGTGCTATCTGGCGGCAGGCAACACAGATGCTGCAGAGCAAACTCTTGCTCTGATTGAAAACCCCACGGCCCCGGACTCGCTTTACAGTGCCGCACTGGCAAGCCTTGAATTGGCAAAAAAATCAGCCGCACTCGGCGAAACTGCCGACCAAAAAGAGGAAGCGATTGGCTCCCTCGTTACAACCCTCGACAGCAACGCCGATGACCACCAGTCACGCTATGATCTGGCGCTGGCCTATCACGCTGCCGGTCAAAAAGAAAATGCGATAGATGCTCTGCTGGAGATTATTCAACGCAACCGCCAATGGCAGGATGATGCTGCGCGCAAACAATTACTCGAGCTTTTTGAAGCTTATGGACCCACGGATGAGGTAACGGTTGAGGGGCGACGCAAATTGTCTTCCCTGCTGTTCAGTTAATATGCTTGTTGATTATAAACTTCCGGCAGATTTGCCCAGTGTTATTCCTGTTTTCCCGTTATCCGGCGCTTTATTGTTGCCGCGTGTTTTACTGCCACTCAACATTTTTGAGCCACGCTATCTATCTATGATCAATGATGCTATGAGCAGTTCACGCATTATCGGGATTATCCAACCACGCAACAGCAGCCAATCGGGGCCTTACGGCCTATACGATGCTGGATGCGTCGGCAGACTCACAACATATAATGAAACCGAGGACGGCCGGATACTGGTGACCTTGACTGGTCTTTGCCGGTTTCAGGTGCTTGAAGAATTAGATGTCACCACCGCTTACCGACAAGTCAAAGCTGATTATGAACCCTTTTCACATGACCTAGTTAAAGATTACGGCGTTGACGATGTAGACCGCACAGGGCTTCTTGAGGTGCTTAAAAATTATCTGGATGCCAATCAGCTACAAGGAGATTGGCCATCTATTGAGGGCTCGCCCACTGAAGAGCTTGTGAATTCTTTGAGTGTCGTTAGCCCTTATGGGCCGCCTGAAAAACAGGCCCTTTTAGAAGCAGATACGCTCGCCAGTCGCGCCGATATGCTCATTGCCATGACCGAGGTTGTTCTTGCGCAGGGAAATGATAAAGAAACGCCGCTTCAATAGGTTGAGTTAATGACAAAAGAAAATAATGAAAACTTCGATGCCGCTACCCCTGACCCGAGCCTGTTAGAAATTCTCGTCTGTCCGATATCTCGACGGCCTTTATCTTATGACCGCGACAATCAGGAACTGATTAGCAAAGAGCCCGGATTGGCGTATCCGGTTAGGCAGGGTATTCCGGTAATGCTGGAAAGCGAAGCCCGCAAGATTTCCAAAGACTAAAGCTTAAAGCGACTAATGGTTAAAAACGCGTTTAACCATTCAATCGATGGCCTCTCAATAAACGTGGCGGAGGAGATGTGCCTCTGTCCGCATAAATTTGCGCTGCAGCTTTTGCTTGGTTGGGGAGGGCATGATTAACAAGCGCAAGACCTGCGTGGCGCAACCATGAGAGGGGCAGAAAAGAACTGCCAAACATTGTATTGAGGCCATCTGTCAAACCTGCCATGGCGAAAGCATCGGCCCGTCGATTAAGTTGATACCCCTCTGTGACACTCATATCGCAAACTTTCAGCCCCAAAATTTTGGCCTCAAAAACGTGTTCTGCAAGCGTGGCGGCATCGCGAAGAGTGAGGTTGTAACCTTGTCCGGCAAGTGGATGGATAACATGCGCCGCGTCCCCTAACAGCACTGCATGAGGGGCGGTATAATTCTCTGCCAGCATCAGGGCCAAAGGAAAACAATGCGGCCTGTCGGAGATCTCTATGTCGCCTAAAGCACCATCAAGCTGTTCTGACAAAGCATGGGAAAATCTCTCAGGCGATAGTGCATAAAGGCTTTCAGCTGTTTTTGTTTTTTCTACCCAGACAAGACTACTGACATATTCACCGCTTAGGTTTTTACCAAGAGGCAAGCAGGCCAAGGGGCCGTCGGCTCTAAAAATCTGGAGAGCAATATTATCATGTGGCAAGCTATGGGAAAAATCCGCCACCAAAGCGGCGCGGCGATAATCGCGTTTTATAATACGCGTGCCAAGGAAATTTCTGATAAGCGATTGACGACCGTCACAAGCGACAACAAGGTCGCAAATTATTTCGGTGTTATTGACAGCGAGCCGCATCCCGTTTGGTGTCTGCTCGATATCGGTCACTGCTTGACCTTTACGCATTGAAATATTCGGTATGTCCTTGCTGACTTTTGCAAAGGCGGCATGCAAATCATGATTGCGGACCATATAGGCCAGCACATCATCACTTTCAGCATCTCCAAAGTCTAACGAGCCGCCCGGCCATCTGAGCACAGTCTCAGCTTCGGTAATTTTCATCGCGGCAATGGGTGTGGGCGCATCCTGACAAGCGGACAACACATCAAGACAGCTTAGCATTTTAAAAGATGATGGCGACAAGGCCGTTGTTCGTGGATCAGAATGACCGGCGGCACCCAAACCCTCCGGTGCACGGTCTAGCATAGTAATATTTGCCCCCGTCCCTGCTAAAGCCACTGCTGCCGCATATCCCGCAAGACCGGCGCCTACAATCACAATTTCACTTTTTTCAGGTGACGGAGAAATCATGCCTCTAAATTGGCTGACATGAAGGCCAAAGTCCAGCCCAACAGATGAGACATATAACCCCCTCAAAACGACCATTATTTAGGCATCTGCACACGAATAACCTGAAGATGATTAAATTTTAAGCAAATGCGAGAATTGGAAAAATAAACGAGAAAATATATCAATAATATCAATGATTTACATATTTTTTCTGGCACACATCTTGCTTGTGATTAGATCAAGTTAATTATAATGGAGGGGAGCATGTCTCAATCGCAATTAGGTGGTGACGTCTTCTTTTTGCTTATCGGTGCTATTTTGGTTTTTGCCATGCATGGTGGATTTGCATTTTTAGAAGTTGGAACTGTTCGCAAGAAAAACCAGGTTAACGCCCTGGTCAAAATCATATCAGACTTTGCTATTTCAACTGTGGCCTATTTCTTAATTGGTTACGGCGTTGCATATGGCATTAACTTTTTCGCGAGTGCGGCAACCATTCAAGGCGGTGAAGGTAGTAGCTTTGATGGGCAAGGCCTTTCATTGGTTAAATTTTTCTTCTTGTTAACATTTGCCGCCGCCATTCCGGCGATTATTTCCGGCGGCATTGCCGAGCGCGCTAAATTTGGATCACAACTGGCAGCGTCGGCGATAATCGTCGCGCTGATATACCCATTTTTTGAAGGCATTATCTGGAATGGACAATTTGGTTTCCAGTCCTGGCTCGAAGCAACCTTTGGCTATGCCTTTAATGATTTTGCCGGTTCGGTTGTCGTCCATGGTGTCGGCGGGTGGCTGGCGCTGGGCGCTGTTTTAATGTTGGGCGCACGCCACGGCAGATATGGCGATAGAGGTCGGGCCTTTCCGCCCTCATCCATACCATGGCTGGCGCTCGGGTCTTGGATGCTTTGCGTCGGCTGGTTCGGCTTTAACGTCATGTCTGCTCAGTCGCTTGAAGGGGTGACGGGTCTGGTCGCCATGAACTCACTGCTTGCCATGACCGGCGGCATTCTTGCTGCACTTGTTATTGGACGCGGTGATCCAGGCTTTGTCCATAATGGCGCTCTCGCCGGACTGGTCGCCGTGTGTGCAGGTTCAAATATCATGCACCCTATCGGCTCATTCATCACAGGCGGTATTGGCGGCTTTCTATTTGTGCATTTTTTCAACCTATGTCAGGAAAAATGGCAAATTGACGATGTCTTAGGCGTTTGGCCATTGCATGGCCTTGCCGGCGCATGGGGCGGAATAGCGGCCGGTATTTTCGGCCTCGAAATGCTCGGTGGTCTTGGCGGTGTTAGTTTCATATCTCAACTCATCGGGACAGTTGTTGGTTGCGGCTATGCACTTATTTGCGGTCTCGTCGTTTATGGTGTGCTCAAACAAACCATTGGCATCCGACTTAGCGAAGATGAAGAAATTATGGGCGCAGACCTTGCTGTCCATAACATTCAATCCGAGCCAGAAAGCGGCATCAACTAGGGCAGAAACTCTTGAACAAATTCTTGAGGTTGGCTTAGTTAGCACATTGCAATTGGTTTTGACCAAATCAGCCGGGGCAGGTTATGCTTGCCTCGGTTTTTTGTGGGTTCTTGTAAGAGTCTGTTTGTGGAGAAAACGTGAAAGGAGATGACATGAAGCCAGAAGAAGCGGCCCAAAACGCCGTTCTCGCCGGGCTGTCAGAGTCCCCCTTTGCGCGTCTTCGCGCCTTGCTGGACACCCCATCCCCTCAGACCGAACCTACCATATCCCTTGCTGTTGGCTCCCCAAGGCATCAACCCCCGCAATTTGCACTTGATTGCCTTACAGAAAATCTTGCTACTTATGGCGACTATCCGCCCATTAACGGCATTGAATCATGGCAAGCCTCTGCGCGTGATTGGCTCGCAAGGCGCTTTCACATTACGCCCGAAATTTATGGTGCGCTGCATCAAGTTCTCCCAGCTACAGGCACTCGTGAAGCTTTGTTTCTCGCCGCCCAGATTGCCCCCGACGGGCCAAACAAAAAATTTATGGCGATGCCAAACCCGTTTTACCAGCTTTATGCCGCCGCCGCACTTTCAGCTGGGGCGACGCCTGTTTATATGAACGCTGTTGCTGAAAATGGTTTTCTTCCTGACCCGTCTGGCCTGTCAGATGAAACACTCGATCAAATGCGCGCTGTTTTTATGTGTAGTCCTGCAAACCCGCAAGGTGCTGTCGCCGAGTGGGATTATCTCGATCAGTGGTTGGCGCGCGCAGAAAAGCATAATTTTTTATTAATAATGGACGAATGCTACATTGATATTTTTGACCGTCGCCGTGAAGCATCACCGCCCATATCGGCCTTAAATGTTGCAGCCCAAAGGCCTGAAGGCCTGAAAAACCTTATGGTGTTTCACTCACTTTCAAAACGCTCTAGCCTGCCCGGTCTGCGCTCAGGCTTAGGGGTGGGGGGTGATGAGGTGATGAAGCAATTCCTCAAACTCAGAATGCTTGCCGCGCCGCAAAGCCCGATTGCAGCTCAAAAAGCAGCAGCACTCTGCTGGGCAAACGACGCACATGTGCAGGAAAACCGTAGCCTCTATCAGGATAAAATAGATTTGGCTGAGAGTGTATTCGGCACAAATTATAATTTTTACAGACCTGAAGGCGGATTCTTTCTCTGGCTAAATGTTGGAGACAGTGAAGCCATCACAAAACTGCTTTGGGAAAAAGGCGGTATCCGAGTCTTGCCGGGCGCCTATCTGGGAGCCGAGGTGAACGGAGAAAACCCGGGCGCTGCATATATTCGTGTCGCGCTTGTCGACGATATGGCAGAGATGAAATTGGCTTTACCCAGAATGAATGATATTTTGTCGGCGGAAGGCATAAAATAATATGGCAAGAATAATGAGTACCTTAAGCGAACTCCGTGGAAGATTAGGCAACTTCCTGATTTTTCGCGGGCAAGAGGTTATCGGCATCATCTTAATGGTTGCCGGCCTGTCTTTGGCGCTCACTTTATTCAGCTATCACGCGTCTGACCCCAGCCTTAACCGCGTCGGCAATATAGATATTGAAAACTGGTTCGGGGCCTATGGAGCTGTCATCGCAGATTTACTTTATCAATTTGCCGGATACGGCGCTTGGGGCATCATTCCCGGGCTGACGGCACTAGGGTGGCGCTATATGCGGCATGCATCCGTGGCGCGCCCGATACTGAAATTTTTCTTCTGGGTTGGCGGCATTATTTTATTATCTATGGCAGCAACTATTGCACCCCTTCATTCGGACTCCTTTACCCCACATGCGGGCGGTGTTTTGGGACAGGCACTTGTCGCGCCGCTTGGCGGCTGGCTTAATTTATTGCTAGGAGACACCCTAACGAGTTTGACAAATTCAATCACACTCTGGCTCTGGGCGGCGGCAGTAACAATTGGCGCTTTTGGTATCGCCCTTGCGTTAATGTCCGCGGGTTGGTTCGGTCTTTTTGTCAAAACAACACTTTACGTCCTCGTCACTATTTTCCGCTTCATAAGAAGCCTGCTAACCAACAAGAAGCCAGAAACATCAATAACGGGTGAGACTTCAGCCCCAGTAGCCGCACTGGAATTTTCCAAAAATTTTGTTCGGCGCATACAGGCGCGCTTGGGTAATTTTAAGCTTAGGCTCAAAAGTCAAAATGCCGAGGCCTTTTCTTCAGCGCGGTCTTCAGCTGACCATGACGCGGCATCTAAAATAGGCGCGATGAAAACAGCTAAACCAACATCACGCAAACCTATACCTGTTGAGAAAAAAAGTGCGCCACGTCAAGGCCGTCGGGCATCCCAAGAAGCGCAGAGCAATTTACCCCTCGAGCCTGAAAGCAACTTCACACTGCCGCCGCTAAGGTTGTTATCCGAGCCACGCGGACGCGCGCCGCAAAAAGTCAGCATGGACGCGTTGGAGTCTAACGCCCGCCTGTTGGAAACAGTGTTGCAGGATTTTGGCATTAAAGGCGAGATAGGGCGCGTGCGTCCGGGCCCCGTTGTCACGCTTTATGAGTTGGAGCCAGCCGCCGGCATCCGATCATCCCGCGTTGTGGGGTTAGCGGATGACATTGCACGCGCGATGAGTGCGATTTCTTGCCGTGTTGCAACGGTTCCGGGGCACAACGTGATTGGTATTGAACTGCCAAACAGCAATCGGGAAACCGTTTTTCTTCGTGAAATATTGTCCAGCGAGGCATTTGAAAAGAGCAACGCCAAACTACCCCTCACCCTCGGCAAAGATATTGGTGGCGAGCCGGTGCTGAGCGATTTGACAAAAATGCCCCACTTGCTTGTCGCGGGCACCACCGGCTCCGGCAAATCTGTGGGCATTAACACCATGATTTTATCAATCTTATATCGCCTGACCCCCGAAGAGTGCCGCATGATCCTTGTGGACCCAAAAATGCTGGAATTATCGGTCTATGACGGCATCCCACATTTGCTCGCCCCTGTTGTAACAGAGCCCAAAAAGGCTGTCGCTGCCCTTAAATGGGCTGTTCAAGAAATGGAAAACAGATACCGGAAAATGTCCAAAATCAAGGTGCGCAATATTGAAGGTTACAATGCGCGCATGGCCGAGGCGTTAAAAAAAGGTGAAACACTGACCCGCGAGATTCAGACAGGGTTTGACCCCGAGAGTGGCGAGGCCATATTCGAGACTGAAGAAATTAAGATCGAGAAACTTCCTTACATCGTTGTTGTCATTGACGAGATGGCAGACTTAATGCTCGTCGCCGGAAAGGAAATCGAAGCAGCTGTTCAGCGATTGGCGCAGATGGCCCGTGCCGCAGGCGTGCACCTTATCACCGCGACCCAGCGCCCTTCAGTTGATGTTATCACGGGTACGATTAAGGCAAATTTCCCAAGCCGGATTGCTTTCCAGGTCACGTCAAAAATTGACAGTCGAACCGTGCTTGGTGATATGGGTGCTGAACAACTTCTCGGCATGGGTGACATGCTGTTCATGGAAGGCGGTGGCCGCATCCAGCGTGTGCACGCCCCCTTTGTTTCGGATAATGAAGTTGAGGGCCTCGTTTCGTTTCTGAAAAAACAGGGTCAGCCGGTTTATGTTGATGCCGTCACCGAAGACAGCGACCCTGTTGAGATGGGCAGCATGGAGGGCGGCGCTTCAGGTGACAGCCTTTATGATCAGGCGGTGGCAATTGTCACCCGCGATAACCGCGCCTCGACGAGTTATGTCCAGCGGCGCTTACAAATTGGTTATAATCGAGCCGCAAGCCTGATTGAAAAAATGGAAGAAGAAGGCGTCATCAGCCCGCCCAATCACGCCGGTAAACGCGAAGTCCTTGCAGGAAAACATTAATGAAAATGCTCAGAATACTCTTGTCGGTTTGCTTTGTTTTCTTGCTGACCCAGCAAAAAGCAACAGCTCAGAACAACCAAAAGGCCAATGCAGACGCCCTTGAGCACATATCAACCTATCTGGATAAACTAGACAATATGGCTGGCACTTTTCTGCAAATTGACCAGCAGGGCAACACGTCCACGGGTCAGTTCCTTATGAAGCGACCCGGCATGATGCGGTTTGATTATGACCCGCCGCAAAAATTAAAAGTCGTCGCTGACGGAAAATGGCTGGCGGTTCAAGAAGCCCCGGGCGAAAAGGCCGACAGGTATCCATTGAGCCAAACACCCCTGCCGATTTTCTGGGGCAAAGGGTCTCTGACCGATAAGGCGCAGTACATTTCTAAGCTGGACGTGTTTGACTCCGCCGCCGAGATACTGTTGCAAGATCCAGCGGGAGATTTTCCGGGCTATACGCGCATGACATTTAATTATCAAGGTACGTCGGAGACGACTCTCTTAAGAAGTTGGCATGTGGTCGATGCACAAGGACAGGCGATTACAATTGTTCTGAACGACTTACAAAAGCGTGAAAATATTGATAGAAAAGACTTCAAGCTCGATGAGCGCCACCGTCGCCCCCATGGAAAGTTTTAATTTCACTCATCAGGAGTCCCCTTGATTGCATCAGAAACCCCGCTTGAAACAGAAGCCCCCGACGAAGAGGCAATATCAGATATAGCGCTTGAGGCGCTGGAAGCAGAATTACCTGCTCTGACAGTTTTGCGTGACTTTGCCAATCGCGCCAGCCGAGTAAGCTGGTTCACCGAACTCGGCGAACCACTGGATGACGACTGCCTCGACGTGGTAACACTCTATCTCGAAGGGCTAGGCTTACCTGAAGCATCCCCCGCACCTCTGCTTGATTGGCGCGATGCCGCCGATGCCGCCCAAAGCATGGACATTAATAGCGAGGCTTGGGAAATTGAAGAACAATTCCGCGCCGCGGCCACCGTAGAAGCGCTTACCCTCATCAGCGAAGAAGGGCTTGGCATTATGTTGACGCATCTCGCCTCCAGCCTGTCTGAAGATGTGGCAAATTGCGTGGAAGAGGCGCTTTATATGGCTGACGAGGCGTCCTCGGAAGTTCTGACCAATCTAGCTGCAGGCGCGGCCCAACAAGCGGTTCATGGTGCGGCGCTGAGCTTAGCCGCCTATGCTGCTCATGTTTTAAAGTCCGATCCGCATATAGAGGCAATTGAATTAGACAATGACGACATTGCCAACCACCCACTCATGCTTAGATTCAGACTTTTCGAGATGGGTCGCTGGCCTGTCTCTCTCATCGGCAACAGTCTAAATCTATTTTGATTAATCCTTTTAAAGCGAGACATAAATCATGCGCATCGTGACGTGGAACATCAACTCTGTAAGACTCAGAATTGAACTTCTGGCCAAAATGGCAAAAAAACTGAAACCAGATATTATCTGTTTACAAGAAACGAAGTGCCCGAATGACAGCTTCCCAACCAAGGCCATCAATAAAATGGGGTTCGAGCATATCGCGGTTAACGGGATTAAGGGTTATCACGGCGTCGCAACCCTAAGCAAAATCCCTTTTGCCAAAACAAGCATCATTAATTATTGCGGTCAAAAAGACGGGCGACATATTGAGACCGTTCTCGACTATGAAGGCGCACCCTTATCACTGCATAACTTTTATGTCCCCGCCGGTGGGGATGAGCCTGACCGTAAAATCAATGAAAAATTCGGTCATAAACTCGATTTTCTTGGAGAAATGCAAAGCCGTTTCGTCAAAGCTAAGCAAAAAACCACCGCCCAGCGCATCCTTGTAGGTGATTTAAACATCGCCCCATATGAGCATGATGTATGGTCGCACAAGCAACTCCTGAATGTCGTCAGCCATACCCCCCAAGAGGTGGCATTGCTGGAAAAGGTTAGAAAATCTCATAACTGGATTGACGTGGCACGCGCCTTTGTACCTTTTGAGGAGAAGCTTTATTCTTGGTGGAGTTATCGCGCCAGGGATTGGGATGTTTCCAATCGGGGGCGTCGACTTGACCATATTTGGGTCACACCTGCACTTGAGTCAAAAGTAAACAGCTATAAAATTCTCAAAGAAGCGCGGGGGTGGGAAAGACCCTCAGATCATGTGCCCGTAATGATCGATTTAATCTAAGCCCCGGCTTTAGATGTTCAACATAAAGGTTTCAGATTAGTGAGTTGTAATCATTATATTTTTTAGACCTGAGTTTTTTGTGTCAATAATTTGTCAATATAAGGTCGTAGAGTTTTTTATCTATTTTATAGACACACATACACAAATATAATCGAACACCTATTGGAGCTCACATATGAGTCTTTGATGGTGGTTCTTCATAATAAGTTCTTATGTTGTTTTGCTTTTTATTCAAATGATATTGACTCACGCTCAAAACCGAAATATTCGACACCACAATCATTCCACATAGCAGTGGCTATACTGTTCCACTTAGGGTCATTCTCGAAAAAAGAAATATTTTCTTCTAATGCCTCGGAACTTTCGGTTATTGATATACAACCAAGCTTTCCATCATATCTTATTCCACATTTATTATGTTGTTTATTTGGCGCTTTTAAATTTTCATATTCCCTTAACATTTCAAATTTTTCTATTGCAGAGACTATGTTTTCACATTCGTTTTCAGTAATTATTACATATTTATATTTTTCAAAATCAATTGCATAACTAGGATATGCAAATACAAGTGTTATGACAAATAATAATGGTTTCATAACAACTCCCATAAAATTAATGATAACGATATTATCTCTCCAATAAGTCATTCAACTCTTCAGGGTTTCTCTTAACAATTAAATCCAAAAATAATTTTTATACCAATCTAATTCCTATCGCATGCGTAAGATACATATACATGCATACCAATATCAATATTTAGGAAACTTCACAATGTTAAGAATCCTTTCAATTTTTTTGATTTCATTGGCACTCTCTGCTTGTGGCGGCGGCGGTGGTGGGGGTGGATATGGAGGTAATTCATTAACTCAAAATAATGCTGACACATCCAACCCAGGGGCGGGCCCTACAACAACGGAAAGTTCAGGTATTACATTGTATACCAGCGATGGCGAACAATATTCAGGTGAGTATCATCAAATGGAAGATGGAACTTATCATTCCGGGCCTACCCACGATGCAACCTTGCCGGAGGGTCATCAAATACTTACACAAACACCACCAGCAAACCCGACTGAGGTTCCCAATACAACTATGACACAATCAGGCGGATATTCGAATAACTCAGGCTCAGGTTACGGATTAGCCCAATCACAGTTTGATATTTTCAATAATGTTTATGAGTCAGAAGGCATAACCTTTGTAACCAGCCTTCCTCAGATTTTTCAATTACCCTATGATGGTACAAACCTGTCGGTATTTACAACCTCAAATATTTCAAGAATGAATGAACTCCTCAGCAGCATTGAGAGATACACAACCGGTCTGACTTTTGAGCTGAACAATATTAGTGATTATAAGTTTTTGAGTTCCGTAGGTGTTTCTCATATTTCCGGTTACGGTGATTTTGAAGACGCAATAGGATCTGTCCTTGAATTACAGATGAAATCTACAAGTCGAGATCCAAGCAGCATTACTTTTAGATTTTCAAATTTTGTTCATCCGATCAAAGGATCTTTTTATAATTTTGATCGTGAGGACGAAACGTATGAGGTGCGTTATGAGAAACAATTCTACTTAGCAAACCACAAGTTGGGTGTTGAGTTGAATTTTAAAGACAAATCTTCGTCTGTTAATACTTATGATTTTGATATGCTGAAAGTCAAACTCAAGGCTGATTTTTAATCCGCTAAAAGTGTTGTTTTTATGCCTTTGGGTGTATCACAGAATTTGACAGGGCATCTTTTGTTCTTTGGTTTTCATAAAAAAATAGATGTAAAGCGCCTATATGTTCAATCTGTAGCCGCCAGCCTCGGTAATAAGCAATTCAGAATTTGAGGGGTCGTCTTCAATCTTCTGGCGAAGGCGATAAACATGGGTTTCAAGCGTGTGTGTTGTCACCTGTGCGTTATAGCCCCACACCTCTTCAAGCAGCTTATCACGCGCCACAGTTTCCCCTCCGGCACGCAATAGCAACCTGAGAATATTAGTTTCTTTTTCAGTAAGCCTGATCTTACTTTGATCATCACGCACAAGGGTTTTGACTGATGGCTTAAACTGATAGCCACCCAAATTAAACTGCGCGGATTCAGTCATCTCATATTGTCGGAACCGTGTGCGGATGCGTGCCAGCAAGACCCCAAACCTAAAGGGCTTCGTGACGTAATCGCTCGCCCCGGCCTCAAGACCCAGAATCGTATCTGCATCAGAGTCCGCACCGGTTAAAATGATAATCGGGGTTGTTATGCCGGCTTTGCGCATAAGCCTGCAGGTTTCGCGACCATCCTGATCGGGCAGGCCAATATCCAGCAAGATAAGGTCAGGCGCCTCGCTCTTGGCGGCGGCCAGCCCGGCGCTTGCCGTTTCAGCAGATATGACATCAAACTCCTCATGCATAAGGAGTTGTTCGCTTAGTTCTTCAACAAGAAGCGTGTCATCTTCAATAATTAATATTTTTCTGTTTTGACTCATTACTCAACTCTTAACAAAATTATCATGCGTTTTCATGCTCAAAATGACAGCTTTTTATTAACACATAACGAAAATGTTAACTCGCGTGATATTTATCTCGACAAATAAGAAGATGTTCACCACTCTCACACAATGGATATCACTGTCAAACAGCACGGCCCCGACATTCATAATGGGCGCCTTAGCCTTGGTAAAGACCGCTTTCCCTGCGCGCTTGGTCGAGCCGGCATTCTAGCCAACAAGAAAGAAGGCGATGGCAGCACGCCTGCCGGTATCTGGAAAATACAGGATTGCTGGTTTCGTTCTGATAAATGGTTGAACCCGCCGTTACATCTACCTTCCCACGTAATTACGGAAACAAGCGGCTGGTCAGATGATCCGAATGACCCGGACTATAATTGCCCTGTCACGCTACCACACGTCTATTCTCATGAAAAACTTTGGCGCTCAGATGATCAATATGATGTTGTCATCACACTTAACCATAATACCATGCCAGCAATACCAGGGGCCGGAAGTGCTATTTTTTTCCATCTCGCCAAGCCAGATTATAGCCCAACAGAAGGGTGCGTTGCGATTTCGCATCAGCACATGCGGGAAATTTTGCCGCTACTGACACCTGAAACAAACATGATTATTGAAGCCTGAAAACACTCTAAAGCTTTTGAGTCCGGGGGCCGAAAATCGCCGTCCCAAGCCGAATATGCGTCGCCCCAAATTTTATAGCTTCTTCATAATCACCACTCATCCCCATGCTGAGCAGCGGGGCATCACATTGTTGAGATAATTTTTGTAACAGCGCAAAGTGAGGGCCAGCGACATCCTGCTGGGGTGGCAGGCACATCAAGCCATCAATATTGAGGCCTAATTCAGCGCGACAAGTTCTGACAAATTCTTCTGTTTCTTCGGGCGGTATGCCAGACTTTTGATCTTCTTTGCCGGTGTTAACCTGCACAAGAATTTTGAGTTGCCGATTTTGTTGCTTCATTTCCGCCGCCAGCACACGTGCCAACTTGATGCGGTCAAGGCTGTGTATGACATCAAAGAGCGCCACCGCCTGCGCGGCCTTATTGCTTTGCAACGCGCCAATGAGATGTAGCTCAACATCGGGATAAGACGCCTTTAGATCTGGCCACTTTTCAGCGACCTCCTGAACGCGGTTTTCACCAAAAACGCGATGACCCGCCGCCAACACAGGCGCGATAGCTTCGGGAGAAAATGTTTTTGAAACAGCGATAATATTCACTTGCTCTGACAATGCCGCTATGTCTTGACTAATTTTCATCAGTCTTTGCGGGGCTGTCATGCTATCATTTTTTTGGTTATCTTGAGGTCGTGTCGTGGTCATCATAATAGGGGTCAAGCGTTATGCAGGTTATCGGATTGGCTTATCGTATCACAAGCAAATGCGCTTAGCACAAACTAGATGCACCAATCGAGATTGCGAAGAATGAGCGACAAACCAACTGACAAGATTTATTTCAAACAGATTTTTACAATTAAACCCTATGCTTCCGCCTAAAATTTTCATGACCGACCGCCACCGCCTCCCTAACTGGAAAGAGGTGCTTTTAACCCTGCCAGAGGGAACGGGTGTTATTCTTCGCGATTATGATGCCCCTGATCGCAAGAAAATGGCAGAACAGGTAGCTGATATCTGTGCCGCACGGGGTCTTGTTCTGAGCATTGGCGGAGACCCGGAGCTTGCCCTTGCACTTGGTGCAGGCTTGCACATGCCCGAAAAACAAGGACCAACTCTTTTTCGCCATCTGTCACGCATACCTGCCAACGCGCTTGTGACGCTTTCAGTGCACAGCGCGAGAGGTGTGATTTCAGCACGTCAGGTTTCGGTTGATGCGGTTTTGATATCGCCTGTTTTCCCAACCAACAGTCATCCAAATGCCGCGACGCTCGGGCCTATGCGGTTTGCATCTCTTGTTAAAGACTGCCCGTGTCCAGTCTACGCACTCGGCGGGATGTCCGAAACACGGCTCAAACGACTTGGCACTTTTCGCGCACATAATGTTGTCGGTTATGCCGCGATAGAGGCTTTTGCAGTTTAAGCTCTGATGAAAACCCTTTGACCTTATTTAAGTGAAAGAAATTTAAGGTTTAAGTCATTGGCGGATATGTTATTGTCTTTAAAATTTGATGAGGCAATACAGGTTTTAAATGACACGAAAAGCATTCCTTTCCAAGAACACACCCATCCCAACAACCTCTAGCCTTTTTAAACAAGCGCTTCTCGTGATGCTCATAACGGGTTTTGTTGCGGGGTGTGGCACTTTCAAGTTCGAAAAAGACGCTGAAAACGTCAAAGAAAGAGGTGGGTTTTCTAGCGGTTTTGGGCTTTTCAGTGGCCGAGATGAGACACAAACCCTAAATTCAGAGCAAGAACTCGGTGTAAACGGCTTTATATGGCAGGCAACACTTGATGCATTGTCCTTTATGCCTATGACCTCAGCCGATCCAATTGGCGGTATTGTGATTACTGACTGGTATCAAAGCAAGGGCGCACCAAAAGAACGGTTTAAAGTCACTGTATATATCTTGGACAAAAACCTGCGCGCCGACGGCATTCGGGTATCAGCGTTCAAACAAGAGCTGACATCAAGTGGCTGGCAAGACGTCACAATGAGTCCTCAAGTAGCGATCAAACTTGAAAATGCCATCCTATCTCGTGCTCGTGAGCTTCATATTTTGACCCTCGAAACGCAAAATTAGCCTCCTCTATAAACAGAACGGGTATTATGTCTTCATACGAACCTCAGACACACGAGCCTAATTGGCAAAAAATCTGGGAGACCGAAAACTGTTTTGCAGCAGGCCCGGCTGACGACACGCGTGAGAAATATTATGTGCTTGAGATGTTTCCCTACCCCTCCGGTCGGATTCATATGGGACATGTCAGAAATTACACAATGGGCGATGTTATCGCCCGTTTTCGCATGGCACAAGGTTACAATGTCTTGCACCCAATGGGCTGGGACGCATTCGGCATGCCCGCCGAAAATGCTGCCATGGAAAAAAATGTGCACCCGCGTGATTGGACTTACAAAAATATAGACACGATGCGCGAACAGCTAAAATCCATGGGGCTTGCCATTGACTGGTCTCGCGAATTCGCCACCTGTGATCCGTCTTATTATAAGCATGAGCAGGCCATGTTTCTTGGCTTTCTGGAGGCAGGGCTAGTCGAACGCCGCGAAAGCATCGTTAACTGGGACCCGGTTGACCAAACCGTACTCGCAAATGAGCAAGTAATTGACGGGTTGGGATGGCGCTCAGGCGCGCCGGTTGAGCAAAAAAGCCTAACCCAGTGGTTTTTGAAAATTTCGGATTTTTCGGAAGAATTGCTCAACGATCTTGAGGGGCTTACACGCTGGCCAGAAAATGTGCGGCTCATGCAGAAAAACTGGATTGGTCGTTCCGAGGGTCTGGAGCTTAGCTTTGACCTTACAGGTTCACCGGACGGTTTTGACAAGCTTGATATTTATACCACGCGTCCGGACACACTTTACGGGGCAAGCTTTTGCGCAATTTCACCCGATCACCCGCTGGCGCGAAAGGTGGCGGAAACCAACGATGAAATGGCCGAGTTTCTGGCCGAATGTGCACAGCGCGGCACAAGCGAAGCCGACATCGAAGCTGCTGAAAAGAAAGGTGTTCTGACGGATATTCAAGCTGCACACCCTCTTGACTCAAGCTGGATGCTGCCCGTCTATGTCGCAAATTTCGTATTGATGGATTACGGAACAGGTGCGGTTTTTGCCTGCCCGGCACATGACCAACGTGATCTGGATTTTGCACGTAAATATAATCTACCTGTTACGCCCGTCGTTTTGCCACCTGGGGAAACTGCCGAAAACTATGAAATCGAAAACGACGCCTATATAGGTGACGGGATAATGATTAATTCAGACTTCATGAATAACATGACCCAGACAGATGCTTTTCAGGCGGTTGCAGAAAAGTTGGAGGCGCTTGGACGCGGCAAGCGAAAAACCAATTACCGTCTGCGCGACTGGGGCGTCTCCCGCCAAAGATATTGGGGTTGCCCGATACCTGTGGTGCATTGCAAAACATGCGGCGTGGTGCCGGTAGCAAAATCTGAGCTACCTGTGACGCTTCCTTCGGAAGTCAATTTTGATAAGCCTGGCAACCCGCTTGACAGGGATGAAGAATGGAAAACCACTCCTTGCCCATCTTGTGGTGCGGACGCGCAACGCGAAACAGACACATTCGATACATTTATCGATAGCTCATGGTACTATGCCCGATTTACGGGCTTACTCGAAGACCGGCCTACGGATTCAAAATCCGTTGCCTATTGGCTACCTGTGGATCAGTATATTGGCGGCATTGAACACGCCATTCTACATTTACTGTATTCGCGCTTCTACGCCCGCGCTATGGAAAAAACCGGACATTTAAATCTCAAAGAACCATTT
The DNA here is from genome assembly GCF_000469155.1 of Candidatus Micropelagos thuwalensis. Taxonomy (NCBI): domain Bacteria; kingdom Pseudomonadati; phylum Pseudomonadota; class Alphaproteobacteria; genus Candidatus Micropelagius; species Candidatus Micropelagius thuwalensis. The sequence goes on from NZ_AWXE01000004.1 coordinate 592,753, forward strand.
GCAGGGCTTTTTACGCAAGGCATGGTTATACACGAAACCTTCAGCACGCCGGATAAGACCTTTGTGACACCTGACGAAGTTACCCAAACCGATCAGGGTCAATATGTATTAACTTCTGACCCATCCGTTATGATCAATGTTGGGCCAGTTGAAAAAATGTCAAAGTCCAAAAAGAACGTCGTCGACCCGACGAACATCATTGCCCAATATGGTGCGGATACAGCGCGCTGGTTTATGTTGTCTGATAGCCCGCCCGAGCGAGATGTCCATTGGACAGATGCGGGGGTTGAGGGCGCTTACAGATTCATTCAAAGACTTTGGCGCCTCATAGACAGTCACGCCGACCGGCTTTGTGACCATGTCACCGCACATGGCGGAGAAACTCAGCCAAAAAGCGATGCTGACAAAGCTCTTTATAAAACCGTTCATCAGGCACTTGCCGCGACGACTGATGATTTAAATCGACTGGCCTTCAATAAGGCTGTGGCTCGGATTTACGAGCTAAGCAACGCCTTATCCTCTGCCGCCACAAAAGAAGACATTGACAAATCTGTTTTATTTCAGGGCCTCAGCTACCTCGTCATTATGGCTGGCCCGATGATACCGCACCTTGCAGAAACCTGTTGGCAACGCCTCGGGCATCCAGAAATTCTCGCCAAAACCAAATGGCCGGTTGCAGATGACACCGTTCTTAAGGATGATGTAATTAGATTGCCGATTCAAGTTAATGGCAAAAAGCGCGCAGAGATTGAAGCGCCTGTTGGTGCAGGTGAAGAAGAAATCAGAGCGCTGGCGCTTGCCGATGAACGGATTGTCAAAGCAATCGCAGATAACGATATTAGGAAATTTATTTTTGTCCCTGGAAAAATTATTAATTTTGTTGTTTAGGCCCGTGCAAAAATATATGCGCGCCATTCTTATTGTATGTGCTGTCAATCTCGGCGGGTTTGGCTTATCCGGTTGTGGCTTCGAACCATTATACGCTGAGCGCAACGCCCCCGGACCCTCAACTCTTTTCACAACAATACAGATACAACAACCTAACAATTCACCGGACAACGACACAAATAGAGCCGTATATAGCGCCCTCTCGAAAACTTTAAGGCCTGAAGGTAAACCAGCGTATCGGCTCGATATCTGGGCAGAGGAAAACAAAACTGGAGCACTTATGGACAATAATAGCCGTGAGGCGCGAACACGTTTCACGCTTAGGGTCCGCTATAGCCTCTATGATATCGCAAAAGGTGTTGTTGTAACGAACGGCACAGCATCCGCATCAACATCTTTTAATGTTGATATCAGCGAACATGCGAATTTGATTGCGGTTGAAAGCGCCCAATCTAGAACCGCCAACGCCGTGTCCGAAAAGATCGTCCTGAAGCTGGCCAACTGGCACAAAACTCAGGTGCAATAATGAAATTAAAAGCACATCAGGTCGATGGGTTTATAAAGTCACCGGACCCCAATATCTTGCTGGTTCTGGTCTATGGGAGTGACCTCGGCATGATCCGTGAACACGCCAGAGTGCTTGCAAATTTTGCCTTAGGCGGCGGGAGGCAGGATGGCGACACAATGGAACGTGTTGACGTTGACGCCGCCACACTCACGCGTAACCCGGGACTTTTACACGACGAGGCAGCCTCTCTCTCTATGTTTGCGGACCCTGACAACAAAAGCCGTCGTGTTGTTATGGTGCGCACGACTGGTGACCAGATTGCACAAATTATTAAGGACTATCTCGCCGACCCAGTCCCAGAGGCACTCGTAATTATTGAGGCTGGCAAACTGACGCCCGCTTCTAAGCTTCGTAAAATCGTGGAGAGCGACAAAAAAGCTATGGCCCTACCGTGCTTTGAAGATGACCCAGGAACCATTCAACGGTTGGCGCGCGAATGGCTAGAAGCCGAGGGATTTCGTATAGAGGCCGCCGCGATGGATCGTCTCAGCCAAAGGCTAGGCGCTGATCGAGGTGTCACAAGGCAGGAGCTTGAAAGGCTTGCCCTTTATGCAGGCCCCCGTGGTTCTGAAAAAAGAGACGGACGCGACATTGTTATGATTACACTGGATGATGTGGAGCAAATGATTGGGGATGGGGCTGTTGCATCTTTGGAAAATGTGATTGATGCCATTGCCTGCGGGGTGTTGGATGATGCCGACCAAGCTCTGACCCGCTTATCTTTAGCGGGAACCCCTGCAACTGCGGTGCTTAACCGGTTGCGCGCACATTTTCAAAATCTACATCTGACACAGGGTCATATAGAAAATGGCATGTCACGAAAGGAGGCATTAAGGTTAGCCTTTCGCCCCCCCCTTCATTTTAAAAGAGTGTCGGTAGTTGAACGCCAAGTCAATCTTTGGTCAAAAGCGAAAGTTTCTACGGCGTTAAGTATAATCCACGAAACAGAAGCAAATTGCCGAGAAACAGGAAGTCCAGATGTGACTTTGGCGGCCTATACGATGTTAAGGCTCGCACGGGCGGCAAAAAGATAAACATCCTCAAGAGGATGCCATGAGACGCCTTACAACCTCATCAAGTTGTTCGAGGGTTTTGTATGAAACACGAACATGACCCCCGTCTTTTTCATGCTGAATTGCAACGCTTAGGCCCAGATTGTCAGCAATTGACTTCTCCAGCGCCCGCGTATCTGTATCTTTTTCAGCAGGTTTCTTTGACTTAGACCCACCTTTGCTGGGCTTTTTATCTGCGACAAGCTTCTCAACGTCGCGCACACTGAGGCCTTGCTTGACAATATCAGAGGCCAAGCGGTCAGCACTTGGATGCCCCAAAAGTGCCCGGGCATGCCCGGCAGAGAGTTGCCCGGCTACCAGATATTCGCGCACCTTATTGGTCGCACCAACTAACCGGAGCGTATTGGCAATGTGACTTCTGCTTTTGCCGAGCGTTTTTGCCAGCACCTCTTGCGTGTAACTAAATTCATCAATCAATCTCTGAAAGCCTTCGGCCTCTTCAATCGGACTTAAATCAGACCGTTGAACATTTTCAATAATACCTATTTGCAGAGCTTCGTTATCGGTCATATCCCGCACGATAACGGGAACATCGTGAAGCTGCGCAATTTGCGCGGCACGCCAGCGTCGTTCACCAGCAACAATCTCATATGGGGATTTTGCGCCACCGTCGGGATTAGGGCGGGCCAAAATTGGCTGCAATATGCCCTTTTCACGAATAGAGTTGGCCAGTTCCCTTAAGGCCCCTTTATCAAATTCGCGCCGCGGTTGGAATTTACCCGGGACAAGCTTTTCGACACCTAGAGTACGAAGCCCCTGAGAAGAAGACTCTTCAGATGAAAGGGTGGAGGTTTTTTTGGATTTTTCTTTGGTGGGCGCTTTGGCATCTGCCGACAGCCCGATATCCACATCACCGATAAGCGCTGACAAGCCACGCCCAAGACCTCTCTTTTTATCCGCCATGATTTTCTCCCCTTTCAATCGCCCCTTCAGCAGCTATTAACTCATCATTAAGCTGTCTTTCGCGCTGAATAAGCTCGGAAGCCAGTCGCATATAGGCCTGGCTTCCTGCACATTTATGATCGTAAAGAAGCGCCGGCTGCCCGAAGGAAGGCGCCTCTGAAATACGCACATTTCTGGGTATTACAGTCTTATAGACACGTTCACCGAGATGCGTGCGCACATCTTCCTCAACCTGGCCGGAAAGATTGTTGCGCGGATCATACATGGTCAGAACCACGCCTTGAATCTCTAAGCCAGGATTTAGCGCTGTGCGCACCTGTTCAATTGTTTTGAGTAGCTGGCTCAGCCCCTCAAGCGCAAAAAACTCACATTGCATCGGCACTAACACGGCATTTGCCGCGGTCATAGCGTTGAGCGTTAACATGTTAAGCGATGGGGGGCAGTCAATCAGCACATAATTATAGCCAACCGTGCAAGCCTCAAGCGCCTCTTTCAAACGGTGCAAACGCCGCGGATTGTCCGCTAAAGCCACCTCAATCCCCAACAAATCCATGCTGGATGCGATAAGGTCACAATTCGGGACAACGGTTTTCGCAACAGCATTACCTAAATCCGTTTCGTCAAGCAACAGTTCATAGGCCGAGGCCTCGCGGTCTGTCGGATTTACACCCAATCCGGTGCTCGCATTGCCCTGCGGATCAAGGTCTATTAATAAAACGCGCTCACCAATTGCGGCCAAAGCCGTGCCGAGGTTAATCGTTGTGGTTGTCTTGCCGACACCCCCCTTTTGGTTCGCCACCGCCAAAATGCGCGGCGAGGAAGATGCGGCTGGATCTGAAGCTATGGATTGTGAAGAAACCGGCTGAGCTGACAAAATTTATTCCTCGTTATTGAATCTATTTATATACTGACTAAATCAACAAAACTGCGTCTTAGAAACGAAAATGCGGCAAACTAACGCAAACCAGATTGTCGCAATTTAGGTTGACGACAAATCAAGATTTTAGCCTCCTCATCCGTCTTACTGGGGACAACCTCAACATCCATATTCCACGAAACCTCGCTCGCCGTCAATTCCTCTTGCCACCCGCGCCCCTTCATAAAGAGGCCTATTGTGTGGATATCAAAGTATGGCAGAGACATTAAAAGGAGCCTATCCAGCGGCGCAAGTGCGCGGGCGCTAATCACATCTATCTCGGCAAAGATGTCGGGGTTTTGCTGGCTAATTTCTTCAATTCGACCCTCATGCACCACGGCCGGCGCACCCGTCTCCCTAATAACGGTTTTCAGAAACTCACACTTCCTGCCATCACTTTCAAGTAAATGCACGGCCCCGCCATCTGTCGCAGGCCGCGACGCCCATATCAGAGCAATCACAAGGCCAGGGAATCCGCCGCCGCTCCCGAGATCCACCCACCTCCGCGCCAAAGGGGGTGCAAGGGCCACAAGCTGAGCCGAGTCCGCCACATGCCGCGTCCAAAACTGATGAAGCGTGGCAGGCCCAACAAGGTTAATGGAACTCTGCCATTTCCCTAAAAGAGACTGATATATCTCTAACCGGTCAATTGTTTCACGTGAAACACCAAAGGCCTGGATGAGATTTTCAATATCCGGGTTGATATCGGCCTCACGCATCCGCCTCCTCCGGCGCATGCTTAGGTTTAGAGGTCGCTGTGTCGCGCTTGGCAAGGTGCAACAAAAGCGTTAGGGCAGCTGGGGTTATCCCATCAACACGCGCCGCCTGCCCCAGAGTGGCTGGGCGGGCCGCGGCAAGTTTTTGCCGCACCTCGTTGGACATTCCCTCAAGGGACAAGAAATCCATATTGTCAGGAAGGCGGAGCCTTTCATCGCGCCTAAAGGCTGCGATGTCGGCCTTCTGCCTATCAAGATAACCGGCATATTGCGCGTCAGTTTCAATTTGCTGACGTATGGCGGGCGCCCAGCCGGACATTTCCGGCCATATCGCCTGCAGTTGCGCCCACTCAATATCCGGATGTGCCAGCAAATCCGTTATGCTTCGGCGAATACCGTCCGCATTCACCGGCAGCCCATGCTTCTGAGCCTCACTGGGGGTCATGTTTGTTTCCGCCGCAAAGTTTCTCGCGGAGGCCAGGGCGTCCCTCTTTTCTTCCCAAGCCGCCTGTCTATTAGCGCCGACACAGCCAAGGGCAATGCCCACCGGCGTAAGCCTTTGGTCAGCATTATCCGCACGTAAAGAAAGTCTGTACTCTGCGCGCGCTGTAAACATGCGATATGGCTCGCTGACGCCCTTGGTGACGAGATCATCAATCATCACGCCAATATAAGCATCGGCACGATCCAGGACGAAAGTATCGCCACCCCCGGCCTTCCGCGCAGCGTTCAACCCAGCAACAAGACCTTGGCCCGCAGCCTCCTCATAGCCGGTTGTCCCGTTAATCTGTCCGGCAAGATACAGGCCGGGAAGGCTTTTTGTTTCTAGGCTAGGGAGCAACTCGCGTGGATCAATATAGTCATATTCAATGGCATAGCCCGGGCGGATAATAGCGACATCCTCCAGCCCCGGAATGGTTCGCACAAACGCCTCTTGAACATTTTCTGGCAGGGCTGTCGAAATCCCGTTCGGATAAACCGTGTGATCATCAAGACCCTCTGGCTCAAGAAAAATCTGATGTCTGCCACGATCTGCAAAGCGATGAATCTTGTCCTCCAGAGAAGGGCAATATCGCGGCCCGACTCCATCAATCTGACCAGAGAAAACCGGCGACTTTTTTAAATTATCGGCGACAATCTGATGTGTTTCAGGTGTCGTGCCAGTAATATGGCAGATGGTTTGGGGTGTCGTTATACGTTCCGTTAGAAATGAAAAAGGCTCGGGCGGCATATCACCCGGCTGAGGCTCACACTTATCATAGTTGATTGTTCTACCATCCAATCGGGCGGGCGTGCCGGTTTTCAGGCGCCCCATTTTAAACCCATGAGCATAAAGACGCTCGGAAAGTTTCTTTGCCGGAGCCTCGTCATGTCGACCCGCTGGAATACGCTTCTCACCAATATGAATGAGGCCGTCTAAAAAAGTTCCCGTGGTCAGCACGACAGCAGGGGCCAAAAAGCGTCGCCCATCCTCACACACAACACCACCAACATGACCGTTCACCGCAATGATGTCAGCGGCGGCGGCGGCCACAACCTCAAGCCCGTCAATCAACGCCAGCTCAGCTTGCATTGCCTCTCTGTAAAGCTTTCTGTCGGCCTGCGCGCGTGGGCCACGCACTGCAGGCCCCTTTCGACGATTCAACACACGAAACTGAATACCCCCACGGTCAGCAACGCGGGCCATTAAACCATCCATCGCATCAATCTCGCGCACTAAATGCCCCTTGCCCACGCCCCCTATGGCAGGGTTACAAGACATCTCCCCAATGGTTTCAAGCTTATGCGTGACAAGAAGTGTTTGTGCGCCCAGACGTGCAGACGCAGCCGCAGCCTCGCAGCCCGCATGACCGCCGCCGATCACAATAACATCGTATTTTTCCTGAACCATGTTCATGCGCCGTTTTTATACAAACCCAAGCCCCTCGGCAAGATGTTTCACGTGAAACAATCCAAGCCAAACGGAGGAGCCATCTACTTTCCTATGCAAAAATCCCGAAAAACAACATCCAAAAGACTTTCAACATCCACTGCGCCAGTTATGCGCCCAATTTCGCGCATAGCGAGCCTCAAGTCCTCAGCCACCAGCTCTAGCTCCATGCCTGACTCGGCGCGCTCAAGGCCACGACTCAGAGCAACACTTGCCGCCTGAAGTGCTATTCGATGACGCGTTCGTGTTAACGC